>CAZZPR010000001.1:0-77808 GCA_964655655.1 uncultured Desulfobacteraceae bacterium
GTTAAATCAGAGAAAATTATACATTAGTTTATCTATGATTGCAACTTAGTATAAGCGGGCGAATTCATACCGGCACCCGGCCTATGCAGATAAAACCCTACCCACTTGAGGTCCTTCATTGTCTGGTCCCAGCTTATGGGCGGAGATTCTGTTTGACGTGCCCAGCCAGCTGCGATGGCTTGTTGATCGGACCAGGACGGATTAAAGGGAACACTGACGTGCTGCCAGGTATAGTTTCCGGGAGCCTGAACTTCATATATCCAGTTGGAGCCGTTTATGAAGGAACAATTTACAAGTATAACATAGGCCTTATAGTTCGTAAGCTGCTGCACCTTGTACTTGAGATCAAAGGCTATTGCGCCGGGCCTGCTGAATTTCCCGATAAACTGGGTCCGACGTGTGCGCATCCCCAGAATCATTTTCATATAACCTTTAAGGTGCAAAAAGCCCCTTGGCTGCCCCCCGGTGGATTTTTGCTCAAGGTTTCCGGTGCCGACGGTATGCCATCCCGTGGCGCTGTCTTTACTTTCAAAGATAGCTGTTTCCAGTGAGGGTCCAAAAAACCGCACAGCGGGTCTTCGCTGAAACTTTTTCATTTGTGCGCCGGCAAAACCTGAAAATGTTAAAAACACAATAGCTGTAAAGACAAAAATGGCTTTTGGATTGGCACGCATTATATGCCCCCCTTTCATTATTTCAGTGATTTAAGGTAAGTTTAGGATAAAAACTCTTTCAGGTTAAATATTTGATTAAACCAAGGTTGTGCAACAGCAGCCAGATAATATAGTAAATTTCGTATTCGGTGTCAAAGGTAATAAACTTCACCAGTTTCTCATCTCTTGCAGTGGCGTTTTCAAAATGAAGTTCAGCTTTAAGTGGGTTTATTAAGATAAGAATCGAGATTTCATAGATCTTGGCAAAAATTGGAGAGGATGAGGATGTAAACGGCTGCATGCAGAAATGCTTTTTTGGTAAAAAAAGGAGCTTCCAAAACCCCGGAAACCCTTATTCCTTTTGGTGGAGCTGAGGGGGCTCGAACCCCTGACCTCATGACTGCCAGTGGGATAACAGGGGATTTGTAAACATTCGAAAAATCTCAACTATTTGAAATTCTTCATTATTTTTTTCCACCATATCCGCCATATACACCCCATCCGCTACAAAATGGTCACATTTTGGTCACAAAATGGTCACATTTCCCCTGCCCGGAACCCCCTATAAAATATACCCCGGAGCCGGATCGGGCAAGTGGCTGAATCTAAAATCCCGGTCCTTGGGCCGGGATAGAGCGGAGCGTTGGTCCGGCAGAGTTGCCACCGTATATCGCCTGGGAGATGCCCCCGGAAACCATTGATATATCGGCTTTTCCTGAGACTCTACCCCCTTTACAGGAAAAATCTTTTTTGAATTGTAAAAAAATCCTTTTTAATGCCCTAAATAGTCGTAGCTGGCTTCCAAGCGGTGATGGCCCAAGGATTCAGAGACCTCTTCCCGTATTTCTTGATCCATTTCTTTGGCCTCAGCTTGTTCCATCCCTGTTTTTTGGGCAATATAAGCGATATGTTCATCCTTAAACATCCCGGCCTCTACCGGGGCCTGTACCTCTACCCCTGTCTTTTCGGCCCAAGTTTTGGCATATAGGGCATGGGCGTATTCGTGACGATTGCCATGATAATTATATTTCTCGCCGCTGGACTGATTAAATTTTTGGACCACATTATACGCAAAATCGTGGTATTGCTGGTATGTCATTTTTCCGGGGATGAGGGAGCCACGGCTATAAATTTCCTTGTTACCTCCCACAAATTCCTTGGCCTTCACCAGGGCCGCAGTCGATAGGATTTTTACATCCCTGGGTTGGCCGTTTTTGGTCATGTCGTTTTTGTCCAGGTGCAAAATGCCTTGAGACAGGTCTTTTCCGGCTATCTTAATTGCTGCCGACTCCCTAAATCTCATTCCCGCTGATTCCCTTTGTATGTCTACGCTTAGTTTCAAGCCTTGATACCTTATGTCATTTGTTTGGATATATTCCTTGTCTAAAAAATTTCTAAACGCCTGGTGAGTTTCCGGGGAGTTGGCCAAATTGACATTGCTGAACCTTGTCCCTCTTGCCAGTCCAACATCTTTTGCACTGAGGCAAGTCTCTTCCCGGGCAAAGGCCTTAAAAACGGAGTTAATGGCGCTTATGTAGCTTGCAGGAGTCGCTTTCCCTATCTCTCCGGCTGCCATTCGTTCCCGCAAATCTCCTGCCCAGGATCGCAGGTGGTCTACGGTGGTTCGCTCGATGTCTCTAATTCCAAATTCCTCCCGGAGGTGCTTCCCAAAATCCGTCAGGGCTGTCACAATCTTTTTTTGTGTTGCGTCCCCCCGGTTTATTGTCTGAGCTGTTTGTGTGGCGAGCTTTTGGATTGTATATCTATCTAGTTGCGGGCGTATCCCAAAATTCCGATTGTTTCGCCTCCCCATTTTTTACCCCCCTGACTTTGCATAATTTCTCGCTTTTTTGCCTTCTTCCGTGTAATTTCTCGCTTTTTTCCTCTCTCTCTGGATAATTTCTCGCTTTTTCCCCGTGTTTATTATTATCGAGATGTCTAATTTTTCACAAAAATATCTTAACGACCTCTTGTGGTTGTCGATGGTTTTGTTGGCTCTCCCTTGGTTCTTCAGCTTTGCAATATACCCTCGATATGTCCCCTGGTTGAGACTCTCAAAATCCCGGAAACCTTTCCTGGCTGCGTGCCGCAGGAAATTTTTAAAATGGGCTTCACGAAGGCGCACGTATCCATTCGGATTTTTTTGATCTCTTCTCGGGACAATCCACTCCCGACGCCGTTGAAACTCACTTAGTAAGGACATAATTCGCCTGGTTTGAGTTTGCAGCTTATCTGGACGCACTTATCCAAGTGCGCCCAAAAAAGCCGCAACCTGGTGAGAGGTTGCGTCTTGTCCTAATCATCCCGCAGGCGGAGGATTAAGACGGTTTAACATCCGTTAATCTGGTTGTGCTGATTGCGCCTGCGCAAACAGCACACCCTATTTTTATATTTTGATGCCGGATCCGGAGCCTCAGCCATAAAAGGAGGTCAAAGGTTGGTTGGGCAGTCTTGCGACCTGCACATAAGCCCGTGCGCATTGGTACTGAGGTTTTCGACAGAGCAAGGATGGTGTCTTATCGACCGGTGGTAAGGCATCTCGATTTTTTGCCTGGTACTTTGAAATCCACTACAAATGCCAAAAAAGCAGTGAGTGGATTCCTACGTTTTTCCCAGTGATTTTTTTGTTCATAGCCATGGCTGGCGTGTCTCTGCGGCTTGAGTCTCTTTGTTTTTCACTTCGTTCAAAAAAAGAAACTCAAGCTGATTATGTGGTGTCCTTATTTTTTGTTAAGGACAGCCATTTTTATCGAGATTTTGTATTGGATTTGGCAATTACTTTTTTGCCTTGATGGTGGGCGGTCGAATCCAAAATAGATTCGATCGATTTTGTGGTGGATTTCTTCTCTTTCGAGTGCTGTCGTCACTCCGACAGCAATCCAGCCCGGGACAGGCGTAAAAAAGCCCCAATGCACAAGGCATCCGAGCTTGAGACATACCTCTCCTGCTGTTTTTTCGCCCCTTTCAGGGGCTTATTTTCTCGCAATGGTGCTTAGCCGTTGCTCCCCACGCCACGGGGTGGTTGATCCAGGCAGCGTTCAGCCCTGGAACTTGGTCCACTTTTTTGAAAGCGGAGTCTCCTGTTAAGGAGTAAGATGGTTTTATTGTACGGGTGGAAGAAAAAGATGTCAAGGGAAAAAAAGTTGAATATGATTTTTTTCGGGTTAAAGGGTGGGTGAGGGGAAGGGGACCGGTGGGATCACCAGGAGGTCTGGCTTCGTGTTTTTGCCGGATACGGTGGCAACTCTGCCGGACCAACGCTTCGCTCTATCCCCCGGCCCTGGGGCCCGGGGGATTTTTGATGCCGGGCACGGAAGCGATCCAGTTAACGAGATGGGCATTTTGCCTATACCTACCCCTTGCCCAAATCAAAATCGTTTATTCTCGGGCGATTTTGAGCTTCTGATACCCCTTATAATTTCCTTTTTTGCTCCACCAAATTTTTCGACGTTGGCATCATCCTCCGGGTCGGGGTCAGAGGTCCAATATGGGACCTGGTCAAGTGCATACGTAAGTTCTCTGTAAAAACACCCCGCCTCCTGGTAGCTGCCGTTGTACTCATCAAACTTAGCAATATCTTTGGTTTTGCCCATTTTTCCCTCCTTATTGTCGTTGGTTAAGTGGTTGGTTTTGCTCCAAAAACTGCGTTATAGCCTCCTCAAAGAGCACAAATATAGGCACGTTCTTTGCGGCGGCCATCATCCGGATCTGCCGCCATAACTCCGGGGCCATGGCGGTAGTTACCGGGGCTTTTTCCACATGTTTATGTCCTTTTTTGTTTCGGTTCATGATTTCCCTCCTTTTTAAATGCTTGTTTTTAACATAAAATCCTCATAAATTTCCAAGAAATCAATAATATTCAAACTACCTTCACATATTATTAGTATTATTGGGGGGGGTTTAAGGGGGGGGGTATATAGGACCCTCCGAGAAAACCCGCTTTTTACTCCATTTTTTAAAAAGTTGACACTCTTAATTGCTATAATTTTCAAGTGCTTAAGCTCTAAGTTGACATAGTTGACATAGTTGACATAAGTTGACATAAGTTGACATAAGTTGACATAAGTTGACAAAGTTGACATAGTTGACATAGTTGACATGAGTTTATTCTGTTCCCCACTCATCCGATTCGATTAATTTTGCCCCGGCTATGATCTTATATTTGATCCTTTTCCCCCTCGGGTTTTCCTTGGTTTTCCAGTTTTTCGCAGATACGATTTTTAACTCCCCACCTTCCAGGGCAAGCGCAAGCGGGAAGAGAAGAGCAGGGCAAATTTTCTTTGACTGGATTGCGTAAAATTGCCAATCAACCGCCAGAGGACAAAACCACCCAAACCCAAATACCTACTCAGCCAGGGCCAAAATAGGGATACCACTTATCTATTTTTTCCATTAGGGGTTCGATACCCCTTAGATTGTGCCCTCCTAAAATTTTTCATTTTCGGGCCAAAGGCTGGTTGTTTCCAACCCCCCCCCCTTTAGGGGGGGGGGTTGGAAACAAACCGTAAGGCTTTGGATTTTTCCCTACAAAAAATCCATAAAAAAGCAGTGATATCAACATATTAGTCATTGTCGGTTTTTTGTTAGTCATTGTTACTTCCTCAAGTTTCCAAAAAAGTTTCCAAGCCGTTTTGCAAAAAAGCAGTGATATCAACATATTAGTCATTGTCGGTTTCCAAGAGTTTCCAAAAAAGTTTCCTCCTTTATCGTAGTCGGCTTTTAGGTGTTTTTTAAAAAAAAATATGTTAAAAAAATAACAAAACCAGGTGAAAAATGGCGATACGAAAAAGAGGGCGAGGCTATCAGATTGATTATTATGATCCGAGTGGGAAGCGGATCAGGAAAAATTTTAAGAAAAAAAAAGACGCAGAGAATGAGCTGGCCGCAAGGAGGTTGGCAAAGGAGGATGGAAACTATTATGAGAAAAAGAGGACTTACACAGTTATCCTCAAAGAATTGCTCGAAAAATACAAAGAAAATTACTGCAATCAGCGGAGTTGGGAAACTTACAAAAAATATGGAATCGAAAGCATAGAGGAATACTTCGGGAGGGATAGATGCCTTTCAGAAATACGTTATATCGATATTGAAACATATCAAAATCATTTAAGGAAAAAATTGACAAAAAGTGGAACCATAAGGAAAGAGGCCAGCATAAACCGGGAAATGGCTATTCTGCGCCACATGCTCAATAAAGCGGTTGAGTGGGATATGATGGAGAAAAGCCCATTTGATAGAGGAAAGAGTTTGCAACTAAAGGAGAATAATAAAAGGTTACGCTTTCTTTCCCATGAGGAAATCGAAAAACTCTTGCCGGAGTGTCCAACCTATCTCCGGCGGATTGTTGTTTGTGCCCTCAGCACCGGCATGAGGCGGGGAGAGATTCTAAGCCTAAAATGGGAGCAGATTAGGAACGGATTTATCTATCTCCAAAGGACCAAAACCAACGAGGGACGGGAAATTCCTATCAATGACACCCTCGAAGCGCTATTCGAAGAAATCCGCCAGGAAAGACATCTGAGATCAGAATATGTTTTTACTTACCAGGACCGGCCCTTACATGAGCTAAAAAGGGCCTTTGGAGGCGCTCTCAGAAGGGCAGGAATCCAGGACTTTAGATTTCACGATTTGCGCCACACCTTTGCGTCGCACCTGGTTATGAACGGGGCCTCTATCAAGGACGTACAAGAACTCCTGGGCCATAAAGACACCAAAATGACAAACAGGTACGCTCACCTAAGCCCGGAGCACAAAACAAAAGCGGTCAGGCTCCTTAATGACCTGACCGCCTCCGCCAAACAAAATGGTCACAAAATGGTCACAAAATCGGAAACTAAAAAATCAAAAGTAAGCTAAGGTGTTGATTTTATTGGTGGAGCTGAGGGGGCTCGAACCCCTGACCTCATGACTGCCAGTCATGCGCTCTCCCATCTGAGCTACAGCCCCTAATAGATTATACTATACCAAATATATTTAACAAACAGGCAACATGGTGTCAACAGGTTATTTATTTCAATAGCCTTTAAAACCCTGACTCCATGGATTGTTTGAGATAATCCCCGGAATGGTATCTTGCCCTGTTGCATCAAAAACCCATTATGGTTATTATCGGCCTGAAATGAATAAAAGAAAATAGGTTGCAATGATGACGAGACACAGTACTGTTTCTAAACCAATTAAAACCAATAAAGTTCTTTTGGTAAACCCCAATCAGATGAGACCACCTGTAGCCCCCCTGGGAATTGACTACCTTCACGGCGCACTGGAGGACCAGGGCTTCGAGGTGGAGCTTCTGGACCTTGCCTTTTCGGAAGACATGGAGGCGGATATCGGTAGGGTGTCCGAAGGAAATTATATATTTACCGGAGTAACCCTGCGAAACGTGGATGACTCATACCTTGCCAGCCAGGATTTTTGCCTGGCAAAAAGCCGGGAGATCATACAGCGTATAAGGGAGCTGTCCGGTTCCCCAGTAGTATTGGGAGGGGTAGGGTTTTCCATATTCCCATTGGAGGTAATGGAGTATTGCGGCGCGGATTTTGGCGTATACGGAGACGGAGAGTCCGCGCTTCCTCGTCTGGCTGGTGCGCTCAGGGACGGTAAAGATTTTACCTCCATTCCGGGCCTTGTATACATGGCCGGCGATAAATACAGGATGAACAATCCGGATTTCACAGACCTTAGGAAGGGAATTTACCGAAGAAGGCTCGTTGACAACCGCCGGTACTTTCGAGAGGGCGCAATGGTAGGTTTTGAGACCAAGAGAGGTTGCGACAGGCCGTGCATTTATTGCGCGGACCCGGTCGCCAGGGGCAGGCGGGTAAGGATGAGAGACCCTGAGGACGTTGCCCGGGAGCTTCAGGACCTTCTGGACATGGGCATAACCCATTTCCATACAGGGGACAGCGAGTTTAATCTTTCGGAGTCCCATGCAATGGATGTATGCCGGGCAATAATAGGTCGCGGACTGGGGGAAAAAATCCGGTGGTACGCCTATTGCCTGCCGGTTCCCTTTTCCGAAGAGCTAGCAGGCCTAATGAGACGGGCCGGGTGCTCGGGAATAGACTTTACCGTGGATTCGGGCAATGATGAACAGCTTCGACGTCTGGGGCACCGGCACACTTCAGAGGATGTAAGAAACCTCTCCCTGGTCTGCCGGAGAAATAATTTTTCGGTTATGTTTGATCTATTGATAGGAGGGCCCGGAGAGAACAGGGCATCAACCAGGGAAACACTGGAATTGATGAAAAACTCCGGGGACATAATGGTGGGGATCAGCCTGGGAGTAAGGCTTTATCCCCGCACAAAGCTGGGTTCCCTCGTCATTAAGCAGGGACTCGATAAAGGAAACCCCCATCTCAGGGGAACGGTAAACGGAAATAAAGGCCTTTTGAGGCCCATATTTTATCTGTCTGCGGATGCAGGACCCGATATAGGCAGATATATATCGGATATTATAGACGGGGACCAAAGATTCTTCTTTGCAGCCAGGGACCAGGTTCCCCAGAACTATAACTACAACGAGAATTCCCGGCTCATGGATGCAATCAAGCAGGGATACCGAGGGGCATTCTGGGATATTCTAACCCGGATTGTTCAGTAGCCGGCTGCTGCAAAATGCGGGCTTACCACGAGACCTTGCACAACTCATCTTCTTAAATCCAGATTGTGCAGCAGCCAACTACCGCGGCCTGAAAAACCTTGCTGTAACGCTCTTTTCGCAATTCGCGTTTCGCTTGGGTTTTTCAACCCTCGCTACGATGTCTACCGCACAATCTGGGTTAAAAGAAATACCACCGTGTCCGGCATGCCCGAAATATTCGGGGTTTACTCATGGGAGTCTTTAGTCTTTAAAATTTTTTTAAATCCCGAATATGAGGGCACACGCTTTAAGGCCAGTAGATATTGCCTTGAGGAAATGGGCAGGTCTTTGGGGAGGAGGGGTGCCTATTAGCAATTAGGATTCTAAATAATAAACAGAAAAGCAGGAAAAGACCTTCGCCTCGTTCGGCCTGGAGGCTATAGACAGGCTCCGGCTTAGCCGAGCTAGTTGCGGGCCCCCGGTTTCTGCAAAAAACGCCAGTATCTTTTTTGAAAGACAAAAATTGTAATGTTTGCAAAGTCTCAACCCGGGAAGGATGAATTTTCCGGCTTTTTTGCCCGTGCTTTTTTCAGGCAAGGCTAAAATTTTATTTCTAAGCCAGTATATCTTTTATTTTTCCGGAAAGCTCTGCAATGTTAAAGGGCTTTTGTATAAAGCCGTTACATCCATTCTGCAGTATAATGTTTGAATGGCCGTTGAGGGAGTATCCGCTTGCAAGCAGGACCCTTGCACCGGGGTCGATTTCCTTTATCTTGTCGAAAGCCTCGGTGCCGCTCATCTCCGGCATTATCATATCCAGAATTACCAGGTCTATACTGTTTTTTTCTTTTTGAAAAATTTCTACCCCTTCTTTTCCGCTATTGGCTACCAGCACGTTATAACCCAGTCTTTTTAACATCGCACAGCCCACCTCGGCAACCAGTTCCTCGTCGTCTACAATAAGAATAGTGCCCTCGCCCTTTTGAATGCCTTTTTCTTTCGGTCCTTTAGAGGCTTTTAAAAAAGGAGACCCAACCGCGGGCAGGTAAATATTAAAGGTGGCTCCTTTGCCTTTTTCGCTGTATACGTTTATGGTTCCCCCGTGGTTCTTAATTATTCCGTAGACAGAGGAAAGGCCCAATCCGGTGCCCCTGCCCATTTCTTTTGTAGTAAAAAACGGATCGAATATCTTCTGAAGGGTTTCCTCGTCCATTCCCTCCCCGTTGTCTGTAACGGATATCCTTACATAATTGCCCGGATTCATTCCAAGGGGATCGAGATAGTCTTTTTCAAGAACCACGTTTGCCGTCTGAAGATACAAGTTTCCCCCTTGCTCCATAGCCTGCCAGGCATTCACAAAGAGATTCATGAGCACCTGTTCCATTTGGCCCTGATCCGCCTTAACCGGCCATAAGTTTTTCTTGTATTTCCTGTGTATTTTTATTTCCTTTTTGGCCCGGGAGAAAATATCCGAGGATCTTGTTATGATCTCGTTTATATTAACCACCTGTTTGTTGTGCATTCCGCCCCTTGCAAAGCCCAGGAGCTGCGAGGAAAGGTTCGCCCCGGATCGAACCTGGTCTTCCACGCGCTTTAATTTTGTATGAAGCGGGTCTTCCGGGTCTATATCCATAAGCATCAGGGAGACATAGCCCTGGATACCCATAAGCAGGTTGTTGAAGTCGTGGGCTATCCCTCCGGCCAGAGTACCTATGGACTCCATCCTCTGGGCATGCTGAAGCTGTGCTTCCAGTTTGTGTGCCTCCGTTATATCCCTGGCTGTGATTGCGAGGCCGGAGATTGTGCCGTCCTCTTCATAATAAGGGTAAAAGGCTATGTCCAGGTATCTCTTGCCCGTCGCTGCGAAATTGAACCACTCTTTATAATGGACTTCCTCCCCTGCAAGGCAGCGGTCCATCTGGTTCTTTATCTTTTCTTCAAAGACATCCTGGCCCAAAAATTCCGGGACGGTATGACCCAAAACCTCTTCCTTGGTTTTTTTATGCCAGCTAAGGTAGGCATCGTTTACTGTTATGTATGTGTAATTTTTGTCAACAAGGTAGATAAGCTCCCTTGTAGCGGAAGTTATGCGCTTATATCTTCTGAGTTTTTCCTCGTTATTCTTCCGGTCCGTAATGTCGATAAGGGCCACCTGGGCCGCGGGTTTTCCCCGGTATTCCACCCGGCTTGCAAAGGCCTCAACCCACCTGACGGAACCGTCCTTGCGTATCACCCGGAATTCATATCTCTGGGGCATGTCGCCGCCTTTCACCCGTGCATGGTAACGGCCCCATACCATTTGGCGGTCTTCCGGGTGTACCAGGCCCCTTACCTTCTCCGGCGAAAGGGAAAGGAGCTCGTCTTCAGTGTATCCCAAAATCTTTGCATAAACATCGTTTACGAATACCTCGCGGTCATCCTGCAGGATATGCAGGCCCTGAAGGGAACGCTCCATGACGGAGATATACCCTTCCTCGGCGTTTTTTCTCTCCGTTATATCCGAAATAAAACAAAGGGCGGCTGGCCTCTCCTCCCAGGAGAACAAAACCACATTTATTTCCACCCACTTGATATTTCCCTGTTTGCCTATGATCCTAAAGGGGTAGAAACTGGGAAGCTTTTCACCCTTGAGTCTTTTCCAGTGCCGCTCTTCCACGAGTTTTCTTTCGTCCTTGTGTATGAAACTCTTTAGATCCCTGGAGGCGAGTTCTTGACGTGAATAACCGAATACCTGCTCGGCCTTGGCGTTTGCGAATTTGAATACACCGTCCTGGGCCACCAGGATGGCCTCGTTAGCGTTTTCCACAAGGGTATGGTATTTTTCCTCGCTGTTTCTAAGGGCCTTTTCGGATACTTTTTTATCCGTTATATCAAAAAATGAGGACATGACGCTGATGGGACTTCCGGTTTCATCCCTTATAACAGTGGCAAAAATATGTACATCAAAAACGGAGCCGTCTATTCTTCTTGCCCTGAGCTCTCCTATCCATTTTCCTGAGCTTAAAAGTTTCTGGAGTCTTTTCGAGGCCTCTTGGCTGGATTCCCAAAATTCAGTTACGTGCCTTCCAAGGACCCCTTTCCTGTCCTTGCAACCCCAGGAACTTAAAAAAGAGGGATTTGCATAAGTGATTATCCCGTCCAGGTCAGCAATGATAAAGCAGTTTGCCGAGGCCTCCAGTGCGGCTTCCTTTATCCGGGTTTCCTCTGTAAAATAACCGCGGTCCGTTGTGTCGCGGACCATGTTAATGGCACCCAGGATGTTTCCATGATTATCCAGAACAGGTTCCGCATTTATTTCCCAGGTTTTTCCACCGGGGGTGGTTAGAAATTTATGATCGGGTTGTCCGGTGTTTATGACATTGAGAACCGGGCATTCCTTGCAGGGCTCATTCAGGCCGTGCCATAATCTGTAACATCTGGAGCCCCGCAATTTTCCGGGGGATTTGCCCACGAAAAGGCCCGTCGCCTTGTTGGCCCACTGCACGGAAAGGTCCCTGTCCAGAAATACCACCATGTCCCTTATTGCATTGAGGATGGCCTTTTTTTCCGCCTCGGATTTGCGCAGTGCTTCATCCGCCTGGCCCATTGGGACTATCACCTCTTTCAGCTTTTGCCCGCGGCTCTGGTAATCAAGGGTTTGGTCACCTTGCTGGCACTTTGTTCTGGGCTTTCTCATATGGCAGGGTTTTCCTAGTATTTTAAAAGTATAAGCAATCTATCCGGAAGATAATGTTCGAAAAGTCTTCCTTAACGATCAACGAGAAAAAATGAAAGGCTCATTGCTGACGGTCGCCTGATTATAGATTTTAATTAAGAATAGAGATAAATTAAACTAGATAGCCGGCTGGCAGGGCCAGCGTTTCATCTATCTATAACAGTCTAATATTATATTTTTTCCATGTAAAGACTTAAGTGACATAAATTTTTACAGCCTCCGGTCTTCAGTAAATACCGCGAGTACCCGGTAGGCATTTTTTTCCTCCGGGGGGTTAAATATTTCTCCCTTTTTAATAAGCCAGTATGAAGAATCGGTTTAGTGAACCTGTCTTTTTAAGCAGTCCACCCCTAATGCAGGGCAGCTCGGGACTGCCGGCTTATTTTTGGCATCAATATTGCTGTTTAAATTAAGCAAAAGATGCGGATATAAAAATGAGGTGGGGAATTGATAACAGGAACGCATAACTTGATAGATGCTTGTTTGATACAGACCTACAGGTTCGACAATGTATCCAATAACCTCGCCAATGTCAATACAAACGGGTTTAAAAAGGACGTTATTTCCTTTGATCAGGCCTTGAAGATGAATAACATCCCCCATGTTGATTTGACTCCCGGCCCCGTTGTTTACACTGGAAACAAGCTTGATCTTGCCCTGGAGAAAACCGGATTCTTCAAGGTTCAAACACCCATGGGCATAAGGTACACAAGGGACGGTTCCTTTGTAGTGAATGCGGAGGGCGCACTCACGACCAAACAGGGTGATTCGGTGCTGGGAAAAAACGGACGGATAAGGATAGAAGGGACCGATATCGAGGTGAATGAAAACGGGCAGGTCACCTCGGGGGACAATCCGGTGGACAGGATATCGGTGGTGGATTTTAAAAACCGCCAGCTTTTAAAAAAAGAGGGGGCCTCATATTTTATGTACCGGGGTTCGAGAGAGGATATTGTTTCGCCCGAGGATGTTCAGGTGCGGCAGGGCTATTTGGAAAAATCCAATGTGAGCTCCGTAGAAGAGATGATAAAAATGATAGAGACCCTCAGGGTGTTTGAAGCGGGGCAAAGGGCTATCAAGTCCATGGATGAAATGAACCACAAAATGGTAAATGAAGTGGGCATAGTACAATAAGGGAGGATTAATAATGTTAAGGGGATTATGGTCGGCAGCCTCCGGAATGGTTGCTCAGAAACTGGCGATAGATGTTATTTCCAATAACCTTGCCAACGTCAATACAGTAGGCTTCAAAAAGAGCCGGTCCGATTTCCAGGATCTGATGTACCAGACTATAAGGCAGGCGGGATCTATAACCTCGGCAGGGGGGCAGATACCCACCGGAATCCATGTAGGAATGGGGACGATGCCCGTTGGTGCGCAAAAAATGTTTATTCAGGGAGATTTCAAAGAGACCAAAAACGAGCTGGATCTGGCTATAGAAGGAAAGGGCTTTTTCAGGGTCCTGAGCAACGAAGAGGAGCTTTATACCAGGTCCGGAAATTTCAAAATGGACAGCGAGGGTAACATATGCACCCCGAACGGTGACCTGCTGCAGCCGGCCATGACTGTGCCCTCGGAAACGGTTTCCATAAATATTGACAAGACCGGTACGGTTACGGTCTTTGACCCGGAGGGGACCGGCACCACACTCGGGGAGATAGAGCTGTATACGTTTCCGAACCCCGCGGGACTTTATTCCCTGGGCCACAACCTGTACCGGTCTACGGATGCCTCGGGCGAGGCGGTTACAGGAACCCCCGGTTCAGAAGGGGTGGGGACCATTGTTCAGGGGTTTATAGAGATGTCCAATGTGGACGTGGTGGAGGAGATGGTCTCCATGATCATGACCCAAAGGGCCTATGAAGTAAACAGCAAGGCAATACAGACAGCGGACAACATGCTCCAGATAGCAAACAACCTAAAGAGATAATTAAATGAAAAGAACGATAAATATAATAATAACCTGCATGTTGTTATTTATCATGCCCGCGGCTATCACATACGCCGATAACCATAGGGCCGCGAACAAGCAACACCAGGAGGTTTCTCAGGAAAAGTTTCGTGCCCTGTTTAAGGGTTACCTGTGCGAACATCTGGATAAGGAGGAACCGGAAATAATCATATCCAGGTTTAAGGTTATGGGAAACGAGCCTTTGCCCCGGGGCAAGTTAGATTTCAGGCTTTTCAAGAGAAGCCAGAGGGAACTCTCGGGTTATGTGAAGCTGACCTGCATTATCAGGGTTAACCGAATAGCGGAGAACGAGGTAAGGCTTTCAGGTTGGGCGGATGTATTCGGAAACGTGGTGTGCCCCAGCAGGGACATTGAAAGGGGCGAGGTGATAGGCAGGGAAGATGTTTATTTGGCGAGGAAGAATATTTCACGCCTTTCCTCCGGAATAGTGACCGATGTCCGGGAGGTAACCGGGCTTATGGCGAAGCATAACCTGAGGGCGGATGTTTGCATAAAGGATTATATGCTCGAGAGGAAACCGGTGGTGGAAAGGGGAGACATGGTTACAATTTTGGCGGAATCCTCCGGACTGAGGCTGACTGTGCCGGGAAGAATACAGGAAGACGGGTACTCCGGAGAGCGGGTAAAGGTTAGAAACACTATGAGCAAAAAGGAAATATATGCAATGGTAGTCAATGGATCCACCGTGAGGGTGGAATTTTGAGGAAGGCGCTATGATAATCAAGAGATATATCGGAATGTGTGTTGCCATATTTTTATTAACAGGCTGTGCCGCATGGCCCACAAACACCTCCCATGTGCCCGAGGTCAGGGAGATACAGGAACCTTATTACCCGGATTACCATCCCCCTGAACCGGAGGAGGGATCACTTTGGTCGGATTTAAGCGGCACTACGCTCTATAATGATACCAAGGCAAGAAAGCCCGGGGATATCGTCACCGTCCGGATCGTGGAGGACCCTGAGGCGGAACTGAATGCAAATACAAAGGCCACTAGGTCTTCGAGCCTTTCTGCAAAATTGAAATTTTTGGGGTATATGAAAAACCTGGCCGAAAGTCATCCCAGGCTGGCACAAAACCCCGGAAAGGATGATTTGATAAAGGCCGCGCTGGAATCGGGGTTTGACGGAAAAGGCAAAAGCGACAGGGACGGGCACGTTAAGGCATATATTTCCGCGGTGGTGGTGTCGGTGCTTCCCAACGGCAACCTGTTTATAAACGGAAAGAGAGAAATAAAGGTTAACAACGAGATTCAATACATAACCATCTCGGGGATTGTGAGGCCTGAGGATATCAGCTCTTCCAACGAGATTTCTTCCGTTTACGTGGCCAATGCAAAGATTGCCTATTCAGGTATAGGGCCGATTGCGGATAAGCAAAAACCCGGCTGGTTAGGGAGGATTCTTGATCATGTCTGGCCCTTTTAAATTTTTTATGGCCGTCCTGTTTTTATTGAACCTTGCATTCGGATCTGTGGCAACAGGTGCGAGGCTGAAGGATATCGCCTCGATCAAAGGAATAAGGGTAAATCAGCTGTTCGGCTATGGTTTGGTTACAGGACTGAACGGCAGCGGGGATAAGGGGGGAACGAGCTTCACCATTCAGGCACTTGCGAATATGATGGAGAAGATGGGCATACACGTAAGCGAACAGGACGTAAAGGTCAGCAATGTTGCGGCCGTAATAGTCAGCGCCAAGCTTCCGCCCTTTGCCAGGGCTGGCAAGAATATTGATGTGATAGTTTCTTCAGTGGGTGATGCCAACAGCCTTCAGGGGGGGACCCTTTTATTGACGCCCTTGAAAGGTGTGGACGGAAAGGTTTATGCACTGGCCCAGGGCCCTCTATCCATCGGAGGCTACAGCGCGGGGGGGGCCGCAGGCGGGGGCGTGACGAAGAATCACCCCACTGTGGGCCGGATTTCCGGGGGAGCCACGGTGGAAAGGGAAGTTCCTTTTTCCCTGGATAATAAGAGGGAGTTAACCGTTTTAATTGATCAGCCGGATTTCAATACTGCCAGCAGGGCAGCGGGCCGGATTAACTCAAGGTTCGGAAAGGGGTTTGCAAGGCCGGTGGATTCAGGGACCATAAAAATAAATATACCCCGTGAGTTCGAGAGTAATGTGGTTGAACTGCTGGCCGAGCTGGAGAATACAGAGGTTACCCCTGACACCGTTGCAAAGGTGATCGTAAACGAAAAGACCGGTACAGTGGTAATAGGAGAGAAAGTGGGTATACAAACAGTGGCGGTGGCACATGGAAATCTCAGCATCCAGATCAAGGAAAGCAAGCAGGTTTCCCAGGCCCTTCCCTTTGCACCGTCCGGTGAAGTAGGAGAGGTATCTCAGGCGGAGGATGGCACGGTAGTCGCTCCCGGAGGCGCGACCGTGGTTACCCCTGAAACCGAGGTTGCAGTGGAAGAAGAAAAAAGGAGGCTTCTTCTGGTTCCGGAGGGAAAAACAATAGGCGAACTGGTAAGGGCCCTGAACGCAATCGGGGTGTCACCCAGGGATCTTATTACCATACTGCAGGCAATAAAGGCGGCGGGTGCCCTGCAGGCACGGCTGGAGATAATCTGATTAACCCAGACATAGGGGAGAAGAAATGATTCAGGGAGTTTCGCCGGGAAATGAAACGGCTGCTTTTAATAAAGCGCAAAATGCTGAAAGGCTAAAAAGGACATGCAGTGAATTTGAATCGATATTTTTGGGCTACATGATGAAGACCATGCGAAAGACCGTGCCAGAGGGTATACTCGGAAGGAGCAGCGAGACAAAAATATTTAACGCCATGTTTGATGAAGGCCTTTCCCTGGAGATTGCCAGGGGAGGGGGAATAGGCCTCGGAAAAATGCTTTATGAAAGGCTCGGGGAATATGCGGAATGAGATATTATGGCTTAATTAACTGGAGTATTCTCCGATAAATATAGGTAGAGAAAAATGTTCAGGTTCAGGTTTCAGAGGGAGGTCCATTAATGGAAAAGGCTACAGTGCAGGGACTTCACGAGATGTTCAGCAAAAAGCTTAATCTTTACCGGGGACTTGCGGAAAATTTCCAAAGGGAAAGGGAGTGCTTGATTAATGTTGATATAGATAAACTTTGGGAGGTGTCCAGGGAAAAGGAGGAACTGTGTTCCAGTATAGAATCCGTTCGGCGGGATATCGCCGGTTTCGTGGAAGGCCGTGACGGGGATGAGGAAACGGAGCATTCTTCATTTGATATAAACTGTGTGATGCCCGTGATACCCGAAGAGAATCTCCCCGGTTTTCAACGGCTTAACCGGGACATTCAGAGGCTTAAGATGGAAATTGAGAGCATGCGCCAGGAGAACATAATGTTTATCGAGGATTCCCTGAGCTTCCTGGATGATATGTTGTCCGCCATTCTTAGGGAGGCGAGGGCCGATACTGTTTACAACAGTAAACGCCATATCAACCGACCGCCGGGTACAAGTGCCATTTTAAGCAGGGGGGTTTAAGGTGTCGGGCGTAGGTTTTACCTTAAATATTGCAAAGACAGCACTTTTGGCCCAGCGTTACGCTATTGATGTCACCGGCCATAATATAGCCAATGTAAGCACACCCGGGTATTCAAGGCAGACTGCGGTTATGGACACCAATTTGCCCGTACCCTATGCAGGCCTGATCTTCGGTACGGGCGTAGATGTAGATGAAATAAAGCGAATAAGCGATGCCTTTATTGAAAAGCGGTTAAACGAACAAAAATCGGAGTTTTCCGAGATGTCGGAAAGTGAGACCTACATGAAGGTGCTGGAAGGACTCTTTGACGAGAGTTCCGAGATAGGTATTAACGACAGTATGACGGAATTCTGGAATGCATGGTATGACCTTTCTATCAACCCCACGGGCACACCTGAGAGAACCGTGGTCTATGAGAAGGCCTCCCTGCTTTATCAAAAACTGAATTCCCTTAACAATAGTCTCTGGGCGATGCAAAATGATATAAACCTTGCCATAGACTCCGGCCTGGAGGAGATAAACCAGATAACCGCTGAGATCGCCTCCATAAACACTCAGATTGTGGGGATGGAGACAGGAAGGACCGCAAATGACCTGAGAGACCAGAGAAATACACTGCTGGGCGAGCTTTCTGAATATGTGAGCATCAGCTCTTTTGAGCAGGGAAACGGTTCGGTCACCGTGGTTGCCGGTAAGGGGTATGTACTGGTTCAGGAGAATGAAAATTATTCCCTCAGCATGGATGAGGGGGACATAAAACTTGCGATTTCCACTGATTCGCAGAGGGATGTTACCGACTCCATGGAAGGCGGTAAACTGGGCGCCTGGCTGGAGTTGAGGGACGCGTCTATTCCCGAATATAGAAATAATCTCGACGAGCTTGCCAGGTCCATTGTATTCGAGGTTAACAAGGCCCACAGCCAGGGAGTGGGATTGAGATTATTTAACAGTGATATTACGGGAACCTATCAGGCGGATTCCAGCGGCCTGCTTTCCACACTGGCTTACGGGGACAAGATAGATTACACAAAGGATTTCAAGATGTGGATAAACGACGGCACTACAAATAATGCGGTTACCGTGGACATGGGAATTTCCACCTCAACCGCTACCAACTGGGCGGGCAGCGGGGGTGCCGACGATAAATACACATTTACGGTCACAACCGGGGGAACAGTGGGCACCGGGCAGCAGGCCATATACTATACAAATTCAGGCGGCACGGTAACAGGTACCATAAACGTCAGCGGTGCCGGAACTTACAGCACTTCTGACGGTATTGATTTCGACGTGGGGGCCGGCACCCTGGTAGCCGGAAATACATTCACGGTGAATACGGATGCAGCCGGTGGGCCCGATCCCCTGGATATGACGGTTTCGGGCACCGCAAATAATGTTTCTGATAACTATATATTCAATGTGACCACCGGGGGCGAGATAGGTACCGATACCCTGGAAGTTGAATGGTCTAATGATGTTACCGGGGGCACCTTAAGTATACCGGCCGCGGGCAGTTACACGGTGGACGGCATGACATTGAATTTCACTTCCGGCACCCTTCAACAGGGAGACACATTTACCGTGGAGGCTGATTCAGACGGCTCGCCCGCCGCTGATTTACCGTCGGAGTGGCACTGGACGATGGATTCCTTCGGGGACAGGTTCAACAACCTTGCCACCGGGATTACTGCATCAGTAACATCCGATAATAAACTTAAGTTTTCACCGGGTTCGGGTTACAGTTTCGGATTCTGTGACGATGAGTTCGAGGCAAGCGGTCTTCTTGCGGCCCTGGGCATAAACACCTTTTTCGAGGGATATTCCGCGGGATCTATCGATATGAATTCCCAGACACAGAACAAGGATTTTATTGCAGCGGGAAAAATTGATGCGGATACCGGTGATCTGGCAGTAGGTGACAATTCCAATGCCGTGGACATAGCGGATATTCGAAGTTCCTCTGTGGCCATACGTCAATTTAACTGCAACAGGGGTTCTGATACCACCTCGACCAGTTCGACAATGCCCCTGGATGATTTTTACAACACCCTGGTAAGCTCCGTGGGTATAGAATCCGCGAGCATAACAAGATCAAAGGAATTTAATAATGTACTGGTCAGCCGGCTGAAGGAAATAAGGGAGGGCATATCAGGTGTATCACTGGACGAGGAAATGACCAATATGATAAAATTCCAGCATGCATACGTGGCGGCTGCAAAACTGATAAGCACCTCGGACCAGATGTATGCGACCCTGCTGGCAACGAGATAAGAAAGTTTTTGACCATGAAATTTTTCAAATTTCAGCCTGTAAATAAAGATGAGAGTAGCAAACAAGACTATATATGACTCCATTAAGTTCGATTTATCCCGTTTCACGGAGGAGTTGAACCGGGCGAATAAAGTGGTGTCGAGCGGCAAAAAAATAATCGAGATATCTGATGATCCGGTTGGTCTCAGCCAGGTCTTGAACATAAGATCATCCCTTGCGAATATCGAACAGATGGGCAGGAATATAGACCTGGGGAAATCCTGGCTTGGTACGTCTGAAAACGCTTTAAATAACGTGCAGCAGCTCGTTTCCAGGGCAAAGACATTGAGCAACCAGATGGCCACGGAGACTATGGGGGCCTCCCAGAGGGCCTCGGCAGCGGAGGAGGTCCGAAATATACTGGAGGAAATAGTATCCCTTGCGGATACGGAGGTAAACGGCCAGTATATCTTTGCAGGAACAGAAACCAGGACTTCCCCCTTTTCCCTGGATGACCCGGACAACCCCACCAGTGTAGCATACTCCGGCAATCATGACACATTTTCCGTAAAGATAGGCAAGGACACCAGCGTTGCTGTAGGAAGGGACGGCGAGGATATATTTCTGGACCAGGTAATCACCATAGACACCACCAACAACAAGATAGATTTCATGGAGCATTCACTGGGAGCAAGCAGTGCCGAATTGAACGCGGCTATAGCAACCGGGGAATATACCCACGCGGAGCTTGCGGCCGCAGTGGAGCAGGCGATGGAGACCGTTTCGGCCCAGTCGGGCCTGAATGCAGGTTACACCGTTTCATATGACAGCGACACCAAGAATTTTACCATTCAGGACGACGGTACAACCGCTGGTTTCGAGGTGGAGCTGTTATGGAACACGGGGTCCAATTCGGATACGAGCCTGGCAACCGATATGGGTTTTGATAAAACAGACCTGAGGGACGGCCTGATCTCCAGTGATAACGCTGTAGTCTCCGTTACCGTAGATGCGACAAATGATACCATAGAGTTCAAGGAGGATTTAGGCGACGGCCTTGGTTCCACCCTGACTGCCACACTTGCCCATGGTGTTTACAATACGGATGTACTGTTGGGCAACCTGGCGGCGGATATAGAGACACAGATGGAGGCGGCCTCAGCAGCAGCCGGCAACAATGCGGATTACGAAGTGACATACGATACAGTAAATGATAGGTTTATAATAGAAGAACAGGGACCGAATCTTCAACTCAAGGAGTTGCAAATACTTTGGACCAGCAGCTCCGCAGCCACGGACCTGGGCTTTGACAATGCCTCGGATGATATATATAACCCTCCTGCAAGCGATAACGATGTTGAGTGGGGGATATTTAACACATTACTGGATTTAAAGGGCTTCCTGGAATCTAATGACCTAGAAGGAATATCGAGGTCCATAACCAGGCTTAACACCAACTTTAACCAGATAAATACCAAGATATCGGACCTGGGATCAAAACTGGTTAGAATGGAGAACAAGAAGAATATATACCAGGACTTAAACCTGACCAATACGGACAGGCTTTCCAAGATCGAGGACGCAGATGTGGTGGAGGCCATAACCGATCTGAAGGAGAAGGAAGTTGCCTATAAGTCCGCGCTTTCAGCTTCGGCCAGGGTTTTGGAGTTGAGCCTGATAAATTATATGTAAAAAACCCTGAATGTGCCATGGAAGGCTTATGCTGATACTGACAAGGAAGTTAGGTGAAAAGATTACTATCGGGGATAATATTACCATTACCTTGCTGGAGGTGAAGGGTTCCCAGGTAAAACTGGGTATAAAGGCGCCTGAAGGAGTAAGCGTTCACCGTCAGGAGATATACGATAGGATCAGGGAGGAAAATCTTAGGTCCGCGGGTGTAAACGTATCCGATCTCTCGGCTGCGGCTTCCCTTTTGGACATAAAAAAGGGTTCAGGAGGTGATAAAGGATGAAGATACAGACTACAAGGTTTGGTAACATCGAGATAGGAGAAGAAAATGTGATTCAAATGCCTTTCGGCATGCTTGGTTTTCCGGATAAAAAATGTTTCGTCATCATAAGGCATGGACAGGATTCTCCCTTTTTGTGGTACCAGAGTGTTGAGGAGCCGGAACTCGCCTTTGTTATAGCCAGCCCCTGGATCTTTATGCCGGATTACAAGGTAAACCTGGAGGATGTGTTAGAGCAGATGTCATGGAAAAATGGGGGCGGAAATAAACTGGAACTTTACGTGGTGATTAATGTTCCCAAGGATTCGCCGGAAAAGATGACCGCAAACCTTGTAGGACCCGTTTTGGTGAACACAGAAACCAAGCAGGCCGTACAGGTGGTGGTAACGAACAGCCAGTATTCCCACAAACACCGCCTTCTGGGAGGAGATAATTAGATTTGTATCCGCCTTATCTCCGGGGTTTATCCTTGATAATCAAGAGATTTATTAAAGAGCCAGCTTTATAAGGGTAAGTATTCCCAGCAGGCAAGTGGCTACACCCACGCATGAACGCACTAATCTCTCCGGTAATTATTAAAGACCGGAGTGTTGCAAAGGATCAGGTAAGAGGTGAAACCCGTTGGGAAATTTATGCACAAGCGGTGCCTTCTTGCTTGACATGGGGCCTGCATTTAAATAGTGTTCTTTTCACCGGTTAACAAAAAAAAGGATTAATGATGAAGGTAAGGGATATCATGACAAAGAAGCTCATCACTGTCTCGCCTGACACGGAAATAAACAAGGCTGCAGGGCTTCTTATGGGCAAGCATATAAACGGGGTGCCCGTAGTGGATAAGGACGGAAGACTGTTGGGGATATTGTGCCAGAGCGATCTGGTTATGCAGCAGAAAAAGCTGCCTCTACCTTCATTTTTTACCCTTCTGGACGGTTTTATACCTCTTACATCCGAACGAAAAATCGAAAAAGAGATCCAGAAGATAGCTGCGACTACCGTGAAAGATGCAATGACGCCGGACCCGGTAACCATAAGCCCGGATGCAACATTAGATGAGGTGGCCTCAATAATGGTTGAGAATAAATACCATACCATTCCTGTGTTGGATGAGGAAAAACTGGTAGGGATTGTGGGCAAAGAGGATGTGTTGAAGGTATTGATGCCATAAGAAAATCTCTATTATGGAGAAAGGAGTTTAGCTATGTGTAGATATAAACGTATTCTGGCAGGGGTTTCCCTCGGCAAGCAGGACGGGGCCTCTATTAGGTATACCGGGATGATAAGCAGGATGGCGGAATCCGAGAAGATCATCTTTCTCCATGTGGCAAGCACGGTTGATGTTGCAGAGGAATTGCGAGAGGAATACCCGGATTTGCTCAAAACCGATAATGAGCCTGCAAAAAAGGAAACCGAGGATATTGTAAATAGATTTTTCGAGGGACATCCCCGGACAACGCTTGAATACAGAGTGGTTGAGGGGGCCCCGTTGATAGAGTTTCTTCGTATTGCAAAGGAGGAGGAGATAGATCTGATTGTATTGCGGAAGAGGGGAACCACCGACGGAGGCGGCCTTTTTGAAAAGCTGGCCAGAAAGGCCCCCTGCTCCGTGCTTTTTGTACCTGAGGGGACAAAGGCATGGTTCAGGGACATAGTAGTACCTGTAGATTTTTCCGAGAATTCCGGGGACGCTGTGGAAACGGCTGTAAATTTTGCTCTATCCTCGGAAAAAAAGCAGATATATTGCCTTCATATTTACACTGTGCCCATTGGCTATTACAAGACCGGGAAGACCTATGAGGAGTTCGCCGAAATAATGAAGGGCCATGCGGAAAAGAATTTCAGAAATTTTATTAATGGTATAGATCTAAAGGGGGTTTCCGCTGTTCCTTTGTTTAAGCTGGAAAAAAAGGAATACGCCGGAATAGAGAAGGCTATTGAAGAATACCCCAGATGCCTGCTGTTGTTGGGTGCCAGGGGAAGAAAGGCGGGAGCGGGCGTACTGCTGGGAAGCGTGACAGAGCAATTGATCAAATCAACCTCTGTTCCATTGATTGCTGTAAAAAAGAAGGGGACCGGTCTGGGCATTCTGGACGCGTTGCTGAAATTATAGGCTCCAAAGGAAAACCCTGACACAATTACTAGAGCCTGACAGACAGTAAATGATCTTTTCTTTTTGAACCTTCAGGAGATAATAAATGAGATTACCCAAGAACATCAATAAGGACTATTTTCTTTGCGAAAAGTGCCACAATAAAAATTTTACCAAGATCTATAATTTTGCCCTACGTTTCCGGGAGGTGAACTTTTCCGACGAATTGATATACGAGGAGAAGATCGAGGAGATATATCAATGTACGCACTGCAAGACTACATATTCAGAGAAACAGATTGATGAGAGTTTAAAGGAAATGATAAATGAGAGGCAAAAATCTTTGAATAGTAAAGAAGGGGTTAGAGGTTAAAGGGCCATGCCGCTGAGTTCTTGATCCCTTTCTTCATTCCATTTTATCCATTCCGTTTGTCTTTCCTTTTCATAGTCAAAGGAAAAGGCCTTCCCGGCACCCTCTTTGCTGACCATGATCTGATAGTATTGTCTTAAGAGTATCTGGGTCCATTGCTCCTCGGTAACCCTGTGAGGACCTTTTACCCTGCGAGGTTCTTTGTAATCCTTTATAACTCCCGACTCGGGCATCTTTTGTAATGGATTATATATCTCTACCTCTCCCTCGAATACCTTAATAACCGTGGATTGGTCGGGGCTCAGCATCATGTCGTAGGCGGTACCCCTTACCCCTGCAATCACTGTTGGGGTTGCTACATACATCTCAGCCTTGCTGAATAATTGCGTTTTCAATAACTTGCCCCATATCTTGCCGATAAAAAGCCTGAATTTACCGACTACGGCGTTTTCGCTTTGATTTATTTCCAGCTCGCCTATCTTTAGCCTTGAACCCTCATCCAGCCGTAGGATCCTTCCGCCACTCATTATTAATTCCGCCCTGCCGCCTTTGCCCACCTTTAAAAAATCTTCTTCTTCGAGAATTGAATTGATTTGGGCCTTTTTATAAGTATTATTGTCCCCCCTTTTTATGGAAACCGGCTGTTTTAAAAAAGTAATAACAACCCTATCCTGCATTTGCTCGGGTATCATGCGGTCCATTTCTTTTCTGGCAAAAAATTTAATAGCTACATCCGTGGGCAGCTTGTTCCAATCATTTATATGTGGGTTTATTTTAGTAAGCTGGGTCAGCATTTCAGGCAGGAACCCTCTGTATATCTTAAAGCAAAGAAGGCTTATGGAATCATGCTTCCTGACCTTTGCGGTAAGGAAATCTTCTTCCGATGCCCATGTGTTAAGGGCAAGTAGGAGAGAGAGTAAAAAAAACAGCACATAAAATTTTTTCATGCATTTACCTTACCGATATCCTGCTTAATCTTCACTGTCCTGGGTATAGAATTGAAATTTATATGAGCCTATCTCAATGGTGTCAAAATCCTTTAAAAAATGACTATCCTTTATTTCCTGGTCGTTTACCTTTATTTTGGGTTTGTCGCTGGTAGCGCTTATTGCATATCCATTAGGCCTGCGGCTGATGGTGGCTGCAGTAGGAGGCATAAAGAAACCGCCAAGCCTTATTTCAGATGTTTCGGCCTTTCCTATTTTGGTGAGTTTCTTTTTGAGAGGAATTTCACTTTGATCGGTGTCGTCAAGGGATGTAAGAATACCAATTTTTTCCTTTTTCTGTGGTTCTTCCGATGCTTTTTTCTGTCCGCCCTTTGACAGCATGTCCTTTTGTTTGGCAGTGTCAAGTATCATGGTTTTATCAAGATCTCCTTCCTCCGCCTTTGCCGCCTCTTCTTTGGACATGGCAAAGTATAGAATATGCTTGCCGATGGCTATCTGGTCTTTGTGCTTTAATTTGTGGGAGGCTATTTTGTTTTTGTTGACGAAGGTGCCGTTTGTACTTTGCAAATCCGTAAGAATATAACTTTCTCCGGTTTTGTCTATTCTGGCGTGGAAACCCGATACTGCCATGTTGTCAATTGCAATGTCATTCTCCTTATCTCTCCCTATTGTCATAGAATCCTTTTCAAAGGGATATTCCTTGATAACCTTGTTATTGAATACCAGAATAACTCTTGCCATGATATACGCCCCTTTTTAATAGGGTTAATACATGATTATTTTTTGAAAAATTGCCAAAATTTTTTCTTTGGCCTGGCTACCTTAATACAAACCAATGCCACTGTTACGTTGTCGTGACCGCCTCGTTTATTTGCCTCGACCACTAAATCCCTGCAAAGTTGATTCGGATCGTCGCCGTTTCCGATAATATTCAATATATCATCATCTGAAACAAGGTCTGTTAATCCGTCGGTGCAGAGAAGATAGCGATCATTGTCCATGGGTTCGATTTCAAAAACATCCACATCAACCGATTCCGAGGAACCGAGATTTCTGGTAAGCACATGCTTTAAAGGGGAATTTTTTGCCTCCTCCTCGGAAATAAGGCCCATTTCTAATTGTTCCGAGACCATTTTGTGCTCCCTGGAGAGAAGCTCTATACCTCCACCTCTGAGTAGATAGATTCTGCTGTCACCTACATTTGCGGTAATTACAGAATTTGGCATTATTGACAGGGCTACAATAGTGGTTCCCATACCCTTGTATTCATCGTACTCATTTGCCATTTCATAAATAACTTTATTAGCAAGTTTTATACCGCTCGAGAGATAGTTTCCACTCTTGCTAAGGGTGTTGTCCGGCATGTCGAATAATTCATCTTCATGGCTATTGTTGGCTATCCAATTTTTTACGTTTTTATTTATTATTTGAACCGCCACCTTGCTGGCTACCTCTCCTGCCAGATGGCCGCCCATTCCATCCGCCACTAAATACAAACCGATAGAGTCATCTACTGAAAAAAAGTCTTCGTTGATCTCCCTCCTGCGTCCTACATCGGAAAGGCTGGCGGATATTAATTCTACCATTTGTCCTTTAGCTTTATTTTTGGCCAATGCGATACTTATAAAAGATCAATAATTATTATCACGGTTGTACTGCAAAGTCAATATTGCAGCGATACCCAGTGAATATATATATTATATCCCGGAGAAATTGTAAATTTATCATCTTTGATGGAAAAATTCGATAATTAATAATAAATTTAATGAAATAACAATAAGTTACTTATAATAATCCAAGTACCAGTTTAGAAAATTTTTCACACCCTCTTTTATAGTGGTCTTTGGGGTATATCCCAACATATCCTTTGTCTTTTTTATATCTGCGCAGGTTTCAGGGACATCACCGGGTTGCATTGGAAAAAATTTCTTCTTTGCCTCTATGCCCAGCTCATGCTCTATTAAATTTATAAGATCCATAAGCTCAATACAAATAGAGCTTCCGAGATTAAATATCTCGTATTCAAAGGGGATGTAAAGGGCGGACACGGTTCCCTCGATGATATCGTCTATGTAGGTAAAATCCCTTTTCATTTTTCCATAATTAAAGATATTGATAGGCTTTCCTTTGAGTATAAAATCGGTGAAGATAAATAGCGCCATGTCCGGCCTTCCCCATGGACCGTAGGCGGTAAAGTAACGAAGACCCACCAAGGGTATCTTGAATAGATGACTGTAAGTATAGGCCAGCAATTCATCGGCCCTCTTGGTGGCTGCGTATAAGGAAATAGGGGTGTCTACCTGATCGTCTACGCTGAAGGGGAGCTTTTTATTGTTGCCGTATACGGAAGAGGAGGATGCAAACACAAAATTTTTTACCGGATACTTTTTCGCCATCTCCAGCAGGTTGAGAAATCCTCCTATATTGCTTTCCTGGTATGCAAAAGGATTCTGGAGTGAATATCTTACCCCCGCCTGTGCAGCGAGGTTGCAAATTTTTTCTATCCGATGATTGCCGAACACTGTTTCAAGTTCATTCAGATTGTTGATGTCCTGATGGTAAAAGACGAAATTCGGATGGGAGTTAATCTTTTCAAGCCTGGCCTTTTTTAGCGAGACGTCATAATAGGGGTTAAGGTTGTCTATCCCTATTACCACATCACCTTTTTCGAGCAAGGCTCTTGCGGTGTGAAACCCGATAAAACCAGCTACTCCTGTAACAAGGATGGAATTCTTAGCTTTTTTCATAGGAGATTTGAATGCATGTCAACTTCTGTAACCTGCATTAATCTTTACGTAGTCATAGGTAAGATCACAGGTCTTTAAACTGTATTCGAAGTCACCCTGATTCAATTGAATGGTGATGGTTATTTTATCCTTTTTCATTTTATCAAAGGCCTCTTCTTCACTTTTCTTTCCCGTTCCCAGGCCCCGGTCTGCTATCAACACATTATCAATCCAGATCTGTACCAGGTTTTGCTCCATGCGGATTTCAGACCTTCCAAGGGCGGCCATGATTCTGCCCCAGTTTGGATCGCAACCGAAAAGGGCGGTTTTTACAAGAGGTGAGTTGGCCACCGCCCTTGCAGCCCTGGTGGCCTCCTCTTTTGCATAGGCCCCTTTTATTTGTATTAGCACAGTTTTGGTTGCACCCTCACCGTCTTTTATTATCATATCGGCCAGATCTTCCATAACCGCTTTTAAACCCTTCTGGAAATCTACAAGGCAAGAATCGCTCAAAGAAACGTTGCCCGCCTTTCCGTTAGCCAAGATCAGCACCATGTCATTGGTACTGGTCTCACCGTCCACGGTGATTCGGTTAAAGGTGGAGTCCACTGAAGGCCGAAAAACATTTATTAATTCCCGGTGGCTGATATTTATATCCGTTAGGATAAAAGAGAGCATGGTGGCCATGTTGGGCATAATCATGCCTGCTCCCTTGGCAAGACCCAATATTCGATAGGGATGTTGACCCGCCTTCCCTTCGAAATAGCTCATCTTTGGAAATGAATCCGTGGTCATTATGGCCCTGGCCACGGATGAGAACCCATGAGGGGAGAGGTCTTTTATCAATCCGGGTATGGCCTTTTCCATAAGGTTAAGGGGCAGGGGAACACCGATTACCCCTGTGGATGCAACCATTATTTCCTCCGGGTTGATATTCAGGCCCTCGGATACAATATCAGCTGTTTTTACGGCGTTGATGAGGCCTCTTTCTCCGGTACATGCATTTGCGTTACCCGCGTTGGCAATAATCGCCCGTATGGAGCCTTTTTTTATCCTCTCTTTGCCCAATAAAACGGGGGCGGCTTTAACCATGTTTGTGGTAAATACGCCATCTGCTACCGATTTGGTTTGAGAGAATATAAGAGAGAGATCCGGTTGACCGTTATCCTTTAGGCCGGATGAGGTTGTAGATGCCAGAAATCCCGGAACTGAATAGTGATTTACCTTGTTCATCTACCGCAACAGTGTTTGTATTTTTTTCCGCTTCCGCACGGACACGGAGCATTTCTGCCTACTTTGGGCGTTTCCCTTTTTACCGGAGCACTGGCTCCGTCGTCGCCTCCGTGACTGAGCACCATTTCTTTTTCAGGAACCACAGTAGAAGGCATTTCCCGGGTGGGTACCCTGATCCTGAAAAGGGTCTTAAGGGTATTCTCCTTGATCTTTGCCACCATGGAGATAAACATGCCGTAGCCCTCTTTCTGGTATTCCTTAAGGGGATCCATATGGCCGTAGCCCCTAAGCCCTATACCTTCTTTAAGCTGATCCATGGCCAGAAGATGATCCACCCACAGTTCGTCGATCGCCTGCAACATGGACATTTTTTGAAGAAATAAAAAGGAATCAGGGTCTATCTCGGTTTCCCGTTTTTGGAAGATCTCCATAGCCCTTTGTTTTAGCATGTCAATCAGCTCTTCCTGGTTCATCTCCTTTATCTCGGACTGGGAGAAGCGCGGCAGAAATCCGAATATGTTGTATATATAATCATAAACAGGCCTGAGGTTCCAGTCTTCCGGAAAGGATTTAGGGTCGGTATTTTCAAGGACCACATTTTCTATCAGCTCATTGATTATATCCATAATGGTATCTTTGAGGTTGTTTCCATTTAAGGCTTCCGCCCTCTGAGAGTATATTATCTTTCTTTGCTGGTTCATGACATCGTCAAAATCCAGAAGGTTTTTCCGGATATTGAAGTTCATTCCCTCGACCCTTTTCTGGGCGCCTTCAATCGCCCTTGAGATCATCTGATGTTCTATTGGCTGGTCTTCCTCCATGCCCAGCCTGTCCATTACAGAGGCAATTCTTTCCGACCCGAAGACCCTCATGAGATCGTCCTCAAGGGAAAGATAAAACCTGGAAGAGCCCGGATCTCCCTGGCGGCCTGAACGGCCCCTTAGTTGGTTGTCGATTCTTCTGCTTTCATGTCTCTCGGTACCCAGGATGTGGAGACCTCCCAGATCAGGAACGCCCTTTCCCAGGACTATATCGGTTCCGCGGCCAGCCATGTTGGTGGATATGGTAACCGTGCCATTTTGTCCGGCCATTGCAATAATCTCTGCCTCTCTCTCGTGGTTCTTTGCATTTAATACCTGATGCCTGATCCCTTCATTTTTCAGCATCTTGCTCAATTTTTCCGATTTTTCTATGGATATTGTGCCCACAAGCACGGGCTGCCCCTTTTCATGGAGTTCCCGGATTTCATTGGCTACGGCCCTGAATTTTTCCTTTTCGGTCTTGTAGATAACATCCGGAAAGTCCTTTCTTATCATTTTTTTGTGAGTTGGGATAACAAGAACATCAAGGTTATAAATTTTCTTGAATTCCGGGGCCTCCGTATCCGCGGTTCCGGTCATCCCTGAGAGCTTGTCATACATCCTGAAATAGTTCTGGAAGGTTATTGTGGCCAGGGTTTGATTCTCGTTTGCCACATTAAGCCCTTCCTTGGCTTCAATGGCCTGGTGGAGCCCGTCACTCCATCTTCTGCCCGGCATAAGCCTTCCTGTGAATTCGTCTACTATAACTACCTTTCCGTCCTTGACTACATAATCCACATCCTTGTTGAATAGCCAGTATGCCTTTATTAGTTGTTGGGCTGCGTGCATCCTTTCGGATGTTTCAGAATATTGTGCCTCTAATTTGCGCCTCCTTTTTTTCTTTTCCTTGAAATTAATATCAGGGTCGCTATCGATTTCTTGTAGGCCCTGGGCCAAATCCGGCAGGACAAAGGCGTCTCCCTCGTTTCCGGAAAGCAATCTTAGACCCTTGTCCGTCCAATTTGCGCTGTGATCCTGTTCTTCAATAATACAGTACAGCTCTTCATCCAGTGAGTGCAATGCCTTCTGGGTGGAAAGAAAGGATTCCATCCTGTCTATACTTTTCTTTAAACCGGGGTTGCTCGCTATTATGTTCAGGAAACTGGGATTCTTCGGGCTGCCTCTTTTTACCTTAAGGAGCAATTCTATGGTTTTATCATCCTCTATGCCTTCTTCTAGCCTTGTTTCTGCCTCGTTGAGTGTTTTTCTGATTATCTTGTCCTGGTGTTCTTTGAGTTTGAGTATGGATGGTTTAAGGTTTGCGTAATGCATATCCTCACTGCGCTCAACCGGACCAGATATTATAAGGGGCGTTCTGGATTCGTCTATGAGTATGCTGTCAACTTCGTCTATAATAGCGAAATTAAGTTCTCTCTGAACATATTCCTCTATTGAGAATTTCATGTTGTCCCTTAGGTAATCAAAACCGAATTCGTTGTTGGTACCGTATGTTATATCCGAATTATAGGCCTCTTTTCTTTGCCTGTCGTCCATATCATGGAATATTACACCCACGGACATCCCCAAAAATCTGTATATGCCTCCCATCCACTCCGCGTCTCTCTTTGCAAGATAATCATTCACTGTGACCAGGTGGCAGCCTTTTCCGGAAAGGGCATTCAGGTATAGCGGAAGGGTAGCGGCAAGGGTCTTGCCCTCACCTGTTTTCATCTCCGTTATTTTGCCTTGGTGCAGCACAATTCCGCCCATGATTTGCACATCAAAGTGCCTCATACCCAGTACTCTGACCGATGCTTCTCTGACGGTTGCATAAGCCTCGGGAAGGATGCTGTCAAGGGATTCGCCTTTATCTATTCTCTCCCTGAATTCCCCTGTTTTACCACTGAGTTGGCCGTCTGTCATAAGCTTAAACTTTGCCTCAAGCTTGTTGACTTTTTCCACCAAAGGAGTAAGCTTTTTTAATTCTCTCTCGTTTTTGCTGCCTATAATCCCTTTAAATGCCTTTCCTATCATTTATACTTCCCTTACCAATAATCTCCCATTGGGGCCTGAAGAGATTTTATTTTAACCCTTTATCGGTTTTTTAAGGGCTTCCCGAAACAATAAAAACTTTCCTTAAATGTAATTAAACATTTAACAAATAGAATTCAAGCTACTTTTAACCCAGATTGTGCAGTAGACATCCTTTTATCTAACATGACCAAGTAAGTAACTTTGGTAAGAAAACCTTGCCCGGCAGCAAAATCCTCTTGTTAAATTTTTCATCCGTGTTCCGAGGGCTGGCAGGAAACAACAAAAAGTATTTCAGGGGATTTTATAATCAGTTTAGAATATAGCGGAGGGGGTTAACAGGCACACCGTTTAAATGCACTTCATAGTGAAGATGGGAGCCTGTACAGCGGCCGGTTTTGCCCACTTGGGCTATAATTTGCCCTCTTTTTACGCGGTCACCCTTTTTTACTAAGATTTTATGCAGGTGCCCGTATCTGGTTTTCATGTTGAAGCCGTGATTCATGGAGATCATCTTGCCGTAATTGCCTTCTGCACCCGCGAAAACAACCAATCCATCGGCCGGAGCAATAACCTCCGTGCCTACCCTGGTTGCTATGTCCAGGCCCTTATGAAATTCCCTTTTATTTGTAAAAGGGGATACCCTGTAGCCGAAACCTGAGGAAAACCATCCCTCGGTAGGTTTTATAGAAGGAGTATGAGCAAGCATAGATTTTTGCTCTTTTAAAAAGCTGCTTAGTTCTATTTGAGATATTGAGGCTACGGATATGTTTGTATCAAGCTCATCCAGGGATTTGTGCATGTCATGCATTAAAGACTTTTGCACATCGTCCAAATCTAAGTTTGTATTAAGGGACGTGAAATCGGACCCTCCTATTCCCAGAATTTGCTCTTCTCCTTCTGGGCTTCCCAGGTCGGTCATAACTCTTAATTTGTGGCTGAACTCTTGAAGCTCGCACATTTTTTGATTTATTTGGTTGATCTTGCTGGTGAGGGATATCAATTGGGTCTTTTGAAACTTGTTCTCTTTTTGCAGATGCCTGAGTTCAGGCACTTGTGTCTTGATCTTCCTGTAGTCATTGATAAGCCATCCCAATCCCAAGATTATCAGGATAAGGAACATGGAAAGAACAGATAATAATCTCCGGGGAACAACAACCCTTCTTATTTTATTTGTTTTTTGAGGAAATATAAGGATGGTTAATTTTTTAGCAGCCATAACTAAAACTGTTTAGATTTATTGGAGGCGGCAACCGGATTCGAACCGGTGTAAAACGGTTTTGCAGACCGCTGCCTTAGCCACTTGGCTATGCCGCCTTATGATGGAGCGGGAAACCGGACTTGAACCGGCGGCCGTCACGTTGGCAACGTGATGCTCTACCAACTGAGCTATTCCCGCTTGGCCTGTCATTCTAACAATTTATTACCCTATGTCAATTAAAAAATAATTGATCAAAGTATTGTTTTTTTGACCATCTTAAAGTACAAAAACCCAGACCACAATGCCAGTATCAAGGCGGCCCACAGAAAAAACATCCCCACTGCATGAAAATTGACCCGAAAATAGCTATAATGGAGGGAAAGTCCGATCAGGGCAACGGATTGAAATATTGTTTTAAATTTGCCCAGGATACTTACCTCAATGAATTTCCCTTCTATCCCGGCAGCACCCCTTAATACTGTCACCGCCATTTCCCTTGCTATTATTAGAATGGCAATCCAAGCAGGCGCCCTGTTTATGGCAACCAGGATAATAAGCGTAGAAGATATTAAAAGTTTGTCAGCCAAGGGATCGAGAAATTTTCCAAAAGAGGTAACAACCTTGAATCTGCGGGCGTAGTATCCGTCAAGCAGGTCTGTAAGTGCAGCTATTGAAAAAAATAGTGCCCCTAAAAAACTTCCCCATCTCCCGGTGAAATGAAGGCAGATAATAACGGCAGGAATTAACAAAAGCCTGAGGGTGCTTAATGCATTGGGCAGGTTGTTTAAAAGGCCTTTATTTTTGTTCATGACCTGAAACCTCGACCTTTCATTTTTTGAACCTATGGTAATAACCCATAACCCTTTTTACGAATCTCCTTGTTTGGTTCACGGGAGGTATAGAATTGTTGTGGCTGGATACCACCTCGGGGCCTATATTATAGGCTGCTACGGCCAGTTCTTTCTTATAGTTGAACCTCTTGAGCAGCAGGCTTAAATATCTTGTGCCTCCAAATATATTTTCTTCCGGATCAAAGGGATTTTCAACCCGCATATCATTTGCAGTGGAGGGCATAAGCTGCATCAGTCCCTGTGCACCGCTTTCAGAAACGGCACTGCTGTCAAATGATGATTCAGCCATAATTACAGCCTTAATAAGGGAGGCTTCAACACTGAATTGCGCTGCCGCCCGGTTTATTATGTCCCCGTAGTCTACTATGTACTGTTTGCCTTTTATACCCATAGTTTTCATGTAAAGGCGGTAACGCGGATCGGTGCGTATGTTGGTGAAGTGCCACACACCATTTTTGTCTTTGTACCTGTAAATATCCGCCAGTGTGGATTCAAGGGGTAACAGGATTGAGGATGTGGCGAGAATGAAAATGTAAAGCTGAAATTTACGGATATACATGCTTTAACTCATCTTTTTCCAGTCAGCCAAGAACCTTTCTACTCCTATCTTGGTAAGGGGGTGCTCACTCAATTGAAAAAGCACCTTATACGGGATAGTTGAAATATGGGCGCCGATTAAGGCTGCATCAAGAACGTGCACCGGATTGCGGATACTGGCTACTATAATCTCTGTCTCGAATCCATAATTTTCAAATATGGTTACTATATCCTCTACAATATCCATGCCCACACTGCTTATGTCGTCAAGTCTTCCGATAAAGGGGCTGACATAAGTAGCACCTGCCTTGGCGGCTAACAACGCCTGTAAAGGGGAAAATACGAGTGTAATATTCGTATCTATTCCCTCTTTTGAGAGTATTTTGGTGGCCTTTATTCCTTCAGGAATCATAGGTATTTTTACCACTATATTTTCTGCAATTTTTGACAGGTGCCTGGCTTCCTTAATAATGCCTTCTGCATCGAGGCTGATCACCTCTGCGCTAACCGGTCCTTCTACGATTTTACAGATTTCCTTGACCAGGTCCTCGAAGCCCTTGTTTTCTCTGGAGATAAGAGTTGGGTTGGTGGTTACCCCGTCCAAAAGCCCGAGTTCATTTGCATGTTTAATCTCTTGGATGTTCGCCGTGTCTATGAAGAATTTCATTTTACCTCCTTTAAGATTTGTACAGCCCCTTTGGTATGGGGTGGCAGATTATTTAAAAGATGGCTTACGGTTCGATTCAGGAGAGGGTGCAACAGATCCGGAGCCAGCTGAGCCAGCGGTTCCAAGACGAACCTCCTTTTGTGGAGCAGGGGATGGGGAACAGTTAGGCTGTCCGAATCTATTATCTCTCCGTCGAAGAAAAGAATGTCCAGGTCTATTATCCTGGGTCCCCAGCGTGTTTCCCTCACTCTTCTCATCTCCTGTTCAATTGCCAAAAGCCGTTTTAATAATTGTTGCGGTGAATAGGTAGTATCCCCTTTGACAACACAATTTGCATACCAATCTTGCCCTGAAACACCCTCCGGTTCTGTTTTAAATATAGATGAGCAGGCGCTTACCTGGAATCCCGGGGTCTGGTTTATCCTGTCTATTGATTGCTCGCAGTTAAAGACCTTGTTTCCAATATTTGAGCCTATGCCTAAATATGCCAAGTTGGTCTTCAACCCTAAAAACCGATATTCTCTATCCTGTCAATTGCCTCCAGGAGGCGTGTTTTTTCCCGTGTCAGTGCTATTCTAATGTAGCCTTCTCCGGGAGCACCAAAACCATTTCCGGGTGTTACTACTATACCTGCTTCTGTAAGGAGTTTCGAAGCAAGCCCTATCGATGTATATCCCTCAGGCACAGGTATCCAAAGGTAAAAGGTGGCCTTTGGCCTTTCTACTTCAAATCCGCATTCCCTGAGTCCCTTGACCATTATATCCCTTCTTTCGCGATAAACTTCGACGATGGGGGGGGTGAATTCCTTTTCTCCCTTGAGGGCCTCTATGCCTGCTACCTGGATGGCCTTAAAAACACCGGAGTCGATATTGCTTTTAATTGCCCCCAATCCGTTTACGGCATCCGGGTTTCCCACTGCGTATCCTATTCTCCAGCCGGTCATGTTAAAGGTCTTGGAAAGAGAGTGGAATTCTATACATATATCCTTTGCACCCTCTATTTCCAGTATGCTCATGGGCCTGTACCCGTCAAAAGCGATTTCGCTGTAACAAAGATCATGACATATTAGCAGCCCATATTTGTGGGCGAATTCAAGCAATCCCTGGAAATAATCCTTTTCAGCCACCGCCCCTGTAGGGTTATTAGGATAATTCAGCCATATCATCTTGGCCTTTTTGCATATTTCTGAGGGGATGGAGGCCAGATCCGGGAGAAATCCGTTTTCCTTTAATAAGGGCATGTAATATGGATTTCCCGCGGCAAACATAACGCTTATGTCATATACGGGATAAGCGGGGCTGGGCACAAGGGCGAAGTCACCGGGGTTTATGAACGCCAGGGGTATATGTGCGATCCCTTCCTTTGCGCCTATCAGGGTAATGACCTCGGTTTCCGGATCGAGGAAAACGGAAAATCTATTCATATACCATTCGGCCACTGCCTTTTTAAATTCGCCGGATCCGGAATACGACGGATAATGATGATTGCCCGGGTCCTTAACCGCAGCAGACATTGCATCTATAATCCGTTGTGGAGTAGGGTGATCAGGATCTCCCACACCAAGATCGATTATGTCTACCCCCTTGGACCAAGCCTCGTTCTTTTTTTGATCTATTTCCTTGAACAAATAAGGCGGTAATCTCTTTATTCTTTCAGCCAGGTAAAAAATTTTATCCCTCCTTTAATCCCAGTACGTCCTGCATATCGTATATGCCCCGGGGTTGTTTTACCACCCAGGCGGCTGCCATAATCGCCCCCCGGGCAAAATTGTCCCTTGTATGTGCCCTGTGGGTGATTTCTATTCTCTCTCCCGTTCCTGCAAAAATAACTGTATGTTCACCCACTATATCTCCGGCCCTTATGGAATGAATGCCGATCTCCCCGTGTTTCCTTATACCGGTAAAGCCTTTTCTACCGTAAACCGCGTCCTTTTCTATGCTTGTATTGGTTGATTCGGCGAGAACACGGGCCAGTTGAATTGCCGTGCCGCTGGGTGAATCCTTTTTAAGCCTGTGGTGGGATTCCAACACCTCCATATCATAGTCTTTTCCGAGGATTTTGGAGATGTCCCTTGCTATTTTGAATAATATATTTACCCCTAGACTCATGTTCGGGGATATAACACAGGGGATTTTTTGGGCAAGATGTTTTAACTCATTCTCCTTTTCGCCGGATATACCCGTGGTCCCGATTACCATTGCCTTGCCCATCTCCGCCATTTTCCTAATATTACCAAGGGTGCTGTCCGGCGTGCTGAAGTCAATCAAAACGTCCGCGTCGGTTATAGCCTGGTCTATGCTGCCTTTGAGCTCGATTCCTGCCTTGCCAAGGCCCAATAAATCCCCCAGGTCCCTCCCTATGTTAGGGTGATCGCTTCTTTCGAAGCCTCCGGAAAGCCGGATTTCCTCACTATCCTTGATAAGGCGTACTATCCTTGAACCCATCCTGCCGGCTGCCCCGGCGACCGCAATATTTGTCATTTTTACCTCTAATAACTTTTTATATATAGGCCTCCGGCTTAAGTCTGGCCTGATAAATTATCGATGTACCGCCCTCCAAATAGACATCTCTGAAACCGGATCCATCCTTTTTAAACTCTATTTTCAGGATTTCTCCGCCGCTGGTATTTACCTCTACCGGAGATACGACAAGTTCTTTGTCCGCAGCCATAAGTGCAGATGCTACAGCACCTGTGCCGCAGGACAGGGTTTCTCCTTCAACCCCCCTCTCATATGTCCTTATTTTTATACTATTTTTCTCTCCCGCCTTCATGAAATCCACGTTGGTTCCCTGGGGACTGAATAATTCGTGATACCTTATTATCTTTCCCTGTTCAAAGACCGGATAGTTTTGCAAGTCTTCCACCATCACAACTATATGGGGAACCCCTGTATCTATAAAATCCTTGGCGTGGCCGTTTGACATACCCTGGATCTGGAGGCCTTTTTCAAGATAACGGATTCCCGGAATAAGGATCTTGACCCTTCTTCCGCTTACAGAAGCATGTATTGGCCCTGCAAGAGTTTCAAACGTCATTTCCGGACCTGAAATGCCCATAAGATAGGCAAACCTGGCCGCACAGCGGCCTCCGTTTCCGCACATCTCCGCCTCGGATCCATCGGAGTTGAGGTATTTCCAGGCAAAGTCATATTTATTTGAATCCATTACAAGGATCAGGCCGTCCGCTCCTACTGATGTTCTCCTGGAGCAAACTTTTTTTACAAACCCGCTCAGGTCATCAAGAGCAACAACCCGGTTCCTGTTGTCAATAATAATAAAATCATTGCCACTGCCGCTGATTTTCCAGAATTCAATCTCCTGCATCATCTTCTCCGATGAATCCGGGTATGGATTCTCCTCTGACCAGGTCTTCATAGGTTTCTCTCTGCCTTATGACAGAAAACTCGTTCCCTTTAACCATAACCTCTGCCGGCCTTGGACGTGAATTATAATTGGATGACATGGAAAATCCATATGCACCTGTGCTCATAAGGGCCAGGAAATTTCCGGGCGTCAAGGAAGGAAGGTCCCGGTCTTTTGCAAAAAAGTCCCCTGTTTCGCAGATGGGCCCCACCAAATCGGCCTTTATTGAATGTGAATAATTTTTTCTCAGGGGCCTTATCGCGTGGAAGGCGTTGTAAAGGGCTGGCCGGGTTAAGTCGTTCATTCCTGCATCTACTATGACGAAGTTTTTGCTCGCTGTGGATTTGGTATATAGTACCTTTGTGACCAGGATCCCGGCGTTTCCTATAATGACCCTTCCCGGCTCCAGAATAAGAGTTGATTTAAGCTCCCCTATTTCCTCCTTGATATGCCTTGCGTATTCGGAAGGAAGGGGAGGGGTTTCGTCGTTATAGGTGATCCCGAGGCCTCCTCCTAAGTTGACAAAATCGATGTCTGTTCCAGTTTTTTTTAATTCTGAAAGGAATTCTTTCATTTTTCTTAACGCACCTATAAATGGATATAATTCTGTAAGCTGACTGCCTATATGGCAGGAAACACCTTTTACGTCTACATTGCTCAATCTTCGGGCCATGGCGTATATATCAAATGCCCGGTGTATTGGGGTGCCGAATTTATTTTCGCTTATACCGGTTGTAACATAGGGGTGTGTTCTGGATTTTACATCCGGATTGATCCGGATGGCGATCCTTGCAACAGAGCCCGTTTGTTTTGCAATGGTGTCCAGGTCCTTGAGTTCCTGTTCGGATTCGACATTGAACATAAGAATTTTTGATTTAAGCGCTTCCTGCATTTCCCGAGGTGTTTTTCCAACGCCTGAGAATACTATTTTTTCGGCCGGGATTCCAGCGCTTAAGGCCCTGAATAACTCTCCGCCGGATACTATATCCGCGCCCCCGCCCTGCAAATGAACAAGTCTCAATATTGCCAGGTTGGAGTTTGATTTTACCGAAAAGCATGTCAGATGCTCCAAATCTTCAAAGGCCTGTTCAAATACCTTGAAATGCCTTTTGATAGTACTGAAAGAGTAAAGATAAAAGGGGGTGCCAATCTCTTGGACTATGGATTCCACGGACAGGTCTTCGCAGTAAAGCTCACCATTTTTATAAGAAAAGTGATGCATCAAATAAACCCTATTCTATCTTTCCTTCAAAAATCTCGATTATTTCCCTAGCCGTGTCAGGTAACGGGTGCTGTCTGGAAGTTGGGGACTTTTTTATTTTTTGCCTTTTCAATTTAATCTCCAAATCCGGATGAAAGAATTCCCGTACAAGGGAAACAAGTTGTTCATGATTTTTTGGATCTTCAAAATAGTCTTTGGTGAAGGACCCTTCTCCGTAAGTTAGTTCAAGGGTATTTTTGTCGAATTTATAGGTATTTTCCTTTAACAAATTGGCCATCACCCTGTTTTTGGAGGATATGAAATTCAAAAAGTCATCCCATTTCTTTCCGTTTTCCTTATGGACCTCTTTTAAGGGACGGGCAGTATCATTATCCAGGTATTCAGGACTTTTGGCATCCATTGCAGCATGGCCGGTTAGCCTTTTTTCTATATCCTGAATCTTTTCCATAAGCTCGCTGAATGAAAGGTATTCTTTGATCCTGGCAAGTTTTATAAGGACTGCTTCCAGGGCTATTCTCGGATTACTTGTGTAGCGAATGTCCGATTCCCTGCTAATGAGAAAATTGAGAGAATGCATGAGTCTTTCCATTCCTGTACCCTGTGCCAGATTTTTGGTTTCTTCAAGCTCATTATCAGGCAAATCCAGAAGATGTGTCGAATCTTTAGATATTATTGAGACGATCAGGTTCCGAAAATACTTCATTACCTCTTGGTAAAACTGCTTGATTTCATAGCCGTGATTGTAAATCTCATTAATTATTTCCAGGCAGGAGTTTATGTCGCCCTCTATTACGGCCTTTGTTGTTTCATGTATAATTTCCCTGTCGATCAGGCCCAAGACATCGGTTATTTGGCCGTCCTCGATAACCGGACCTGTAAATGATGCTACTTGATCCAGAAGGCTTTCAGCATCTCTCATGCTGCCCTCGGCCTCTCTTGCAATTGTGGAGATGCCTTTTTTACTTATGCTTAAACCTTCCTTCTCAACTATTTTTCCTAGATGTTTTTCTATTTCTGCTATAGTAATTCGTTTGAAATCGAAACGCTGGCAGCGAGATAGAATGGTTACAGGTACCTTATGAGGCTCTGTGGTGGCAAAAATAAATTTGGCGTGATCCGGTGGTTCTTCAAGTGTTTTCAGCAAAGCATTGAATGCAGGAAGTGTCAGCATGTGAACTTCATCGATGATGTAAATCCTGTATCTTCCCTCTGAAGGCATATACTTGATGTTTTCGCGAAGATTTCTTATCTCGTCTATTCCCCTGTTGGATGCGCCGTCGATCTCGTGTACATCCACTGAGGAGCTGTTGGTGATCCGTTTGCAGGAGTTGCATTCATTGCATGGGTTTCCTTGTTGAGGGTTGGGGCAATTCAGGGCCTTGGCCAGTATTCTGGCAATCGACGTCTTGCCTATTCCCCTGGAACCAGTAAACAGGTAGGCATGGGCCAATCTACCGGAAGACTGGGCATTTTTAAGTGTCCGGGTGACATGTTCCTGCCCTATGACTTCCTCAAATACTTGCGGTCTCCATTTTCTGGCTAGAATTTCATATTCCATAGGCTATTAAAAAAATGGCGGAGAGAGGGGGATTCGAACCCCCGGTACCGCTTTTGGCAGTACACGCGATTTCCAGTCGCGCTCCTTAAGCCAGCTCGGACATCTCTCCCTTATTTGATTTCTGGAACTTTATCTCTGGCGGAGAGGGTGGGATTCGAACCCACGTGCCTCGCTACTAACGAGACAAGTCGATTTCGAGTCGACCCCGTTACGACCACTTCGGTACCTCTCCCACCCAAAATTCATCATCTCCTTTGCCGAAAGAATTCCTGGAGGAGTTCCCGGCATTTATCTTCCATTACCCCGGATATTATTTTTACCCGGTGGTTCAGTTTTTTATGATTATACAAATTGGGTACAGAGCCAGCAGGACCCCGTTTGGGGTCGAGTGTACCAAATACAAGGGTTTCTATACGGGCATTGATAATGGCCCCCATACACATCGTACACGGCTCTACAGTAACAACTATAGTCATTTCATTTAATCTGTAATTATCAACTAACCTGGCCGCCTCTCTTATCGCCAATATTTCCGCGTGGGCGGTAGGGTCGTTAAAAGCTATACATCTATTGTGGGCTCTGGCCAATATATCATTGGCCCTGTTTACTACAAGAGCACCTACAGGTACTTCCCCGTTGAGTTTCCCTTTTTGGGCTTCTTTTATGGCCTCAGCCATAAGGGTACTGTAAATTTGGTGTGTCGTTGGCTGAATATTATTTTTTTTGTCCTGAATATTCATTTTCTATTATATCTTTCAGTAATCCCTTGGGTTTTTCCGGGTTTTCCAGATTATGCTCCCGGTCAACAATTAACATTTAGTCACCAATGAGTCAACTTGATAGAAGGCACCATTGCCGTTAAATCAAGATCAAGGGCATTGTGCACTGGAAGCGCCCAAATAAATGTTCCCGGACCGGGCAAACCGGTTTTCACTGTGAAAGCCCTTCTTCCACTGTTTTTATATCCTCCGGAGTGTCCACCTCTATGGAATCGTAAGAGGTTTTTACCATCTTTATTTTAAAACCGTATTCAAGGGCCCTCAGCTGTTCCAATTTTTCGGCCTTTTCCAGAGGGCCTGGAGATAATTTTGTAAATTCCGACAAAAAATATCTGCGGTATGCGTAAAAACCCAGGTGTTTGTAATGGGTCTGGCCGGAAATTTTTTCCCTTACAAAGGGGATGGGAGATCTGGAGAAGTACAATGCGAATCCACGCTTATCAACAACTACCTTTACATCATTAACATTATTCAATTCCCTTTCATCACTTATTTTGTGCATGAGGCTGCACATGGGAATTTCGGCATGTTTTTTAAGGTTTCTTACAAGTTCCGATATTATGCTTGGATGGAAAATCGGCTGATCGCCCTGGATGTTTACTACAATATCCTGGTCTTTCAGGTCTAATTTACCTATAGCCTCGGCTATCCTGTCGGTGCCTGAGGGGTGAGTTTTTTTTGTCAACAATGCCTTGCCTCCGAATGTGTTAACACATTCGTAAATTCTGGCGTCATCGGTGGCCACATAAATATCATCGATATCCTTGCATATTTGGGATCTTTGATACACATGCTGAATCATTGGTTTACCCGCTATCAAGGCAAGGGGTTTTCCTTTAAAACGCTTTGAAGAGTATCTTGCAGGTATTACAGCCACTGTTTTTGCCATGTTTTCCCTGTTTTAAAAACCGGTAATTGAGAAGTTAAAAATAATTTATATGGCATAAAATATCAAGTAGCTTAAACATAAAACATTGTGGGAGCAAAATATAACGGCAAGGTTTTGATTTGACAAATTTCTGAATTGACCGTAAATTCAAATAGGATGGCAGGTTTTAAAAACCTGGAAGACTTTGTTGCATTTAAATAAATATGGGTTATGCAAAGGTGACGGACTCGAAAAAAGCTGGTTTATGCCGCAAGCGGCATCCTATGAGCAACGAACTTTATTAACACTTCGAGTTAAGTTCGTTAGAAGTCGAAGGTCTGGATTTTATTTTGCCTTTAGCTGTTTATCGGGTTTTCCATGCCATTAGAATTTTAAACCCAGATTGTGCGGTAGACATCGTAGCGAGGGTTGAAAAACCCAAGCGAAGCGCGAATTTGGAGCAATTTTGAACCGCAGGCATATTCATAAATATGTTGAGGATCAAAATTGCGAAAAGAGCGTTGCAGCAAGGTTTCTCAGGCCGCAGTGGTTGGCAGCTGCACAATCTGGGTTAAAGATAAAGGGGTGATATAGTGTTTTCTTCAGAAATCGTGGATATTCTTGAAAACTGCGATATTTTCGGCGGCCTCAACAGGGAAGAAATCAAAAAGATTTCTAAACTTGGCCGTATCGAGGAGTACGATTCAGGAGAACAATTGTTTAATCAGGGTGATTTTGGAGACGAACTTTATATAATCGCGGAGGGTCACGTACTCCTGGAAAGGGCTATCGATTTGGCTACAAAGAAGGGCAGTGCTGTAATTACAATATTGGGAAAAGGTAGGGCCCTGGGATGCTGGTCCACTCTTTTAGGTGAGCCTCATACCTTATTGTCCTCTGCCATATGCAGAAAACCCACAAAGGTATTTGTGCTCAAGGGCACGAGTCTCAGAAAAATGATGACAGGGGATTCCCGGCTGGGGTTCAAAGTGCTGGAAAGGCTGTGTTTTATACTTCGCGAAAGAATACAGGGTGCATACGGAGCCATGGAAAATCTATGATTATAAGAGTTGAGAGTTGGAGGCGGAGATAATATGGAAAACATGAGCAACGGGTCTGTGCAGATATTTACAGACGGTTCATGTGCGGGTAACCCAGGCCCGGGGGGATATGGGGCAATAATCAGATACGGGGACAGGGAAAAGGAGATATCCGGGTTCTGCCAGGATACAACCAACAATAGGATGGAGCTTATGGCCGTTATAAAAGGCCTGGAATCCCTTGAGAGGCCTTCCAGGGTTACTTTATTTACTGATTCAAATTACGTTTACAAGGGAATAACTGTCTGGATAAAAAAATGGATAAGAAAGAACTGGATCAATTCACAGAAAAAGCCGGTTTTAAACAGGGATCTCTGGGAGAGGCTGTACGCATTAACAAAGCAACATAAAATAGAATGGAGATGGATAGAGGCTCATAAGGGCCATGTGGAAAATGAACGATGCGACAGGATTGCCAAGCAGGCGATCAAAGATAACTTTGTAGCTATTTGACTCTTTGATTTTCATCCCAATAAATTCCTTGACATCATAGGAAATCCTTAAGTATATTTTCATCTATGAAATGCCCGAAATGTAAGTATATCACTTATGATTATCTAAACACATGCCCTAGATGCGGAAAGGATCTGACCGCAGAAAAGGAGAGGCTTAATATTTCTTCCATTAAGCCGAATTCCCCGTTTTTTCTGGCTTCCCTGACAGGGGATATTGACGAAAAGGGCGTTGAGACGAAGGAAGCTGGCACAGCGGTGGAATTAGAGGAAGAGGTCTCCCAAAAAGAGGAAGAGGTATTCGATGATGGAACGGAGCTGGATATAGACATGGATGAAGGGCCGATTCAAGAGGAAGTTGGAGAAACAGAAGAGGAAACAGAGATCCAACTTGATGAAGGTTTTGGGATCGAGGAAACAGCATCCGAGGGGGAAGAGGGGGTTATAACAGAGGAACCCGAGGAAGAACCGGTTAAAGGATTGGATGATTTGGAGTTGGAGCTAGACTTCGGGGAGGAGGAGGAAAAAGAAGAATAGTTATTGTTCCACCGAAAGGATAATCAACTACTAAAAATCAGTTAACAATGCCGAGATAGCTCAGTAGGTAGAGCAGGGGACTGAAAATCCCCGTGTCCGCAGTTCGAATCTGCGTCTCGGCATACAGAAAAAGGCAAAAGATTAAAGGGGTTAGCCGTCATTGCGGTTAGCCTCTTTTTTCTTAAAATTGCCGATTGTAACTAATTTTGTAACTAATTTTTCATTTTCAATATATTTTTCTTGCCTTTCCGCAGCCTCTTTTAAATCATTATCGGAGATAATATCATAGCGGTCAAATACGCTTCGACTTCTGTGTCCTGATATTTTCATAGCGGTATGCTCAGAAATTCCACTTCTAACCATATTTCTAACAGCGGTTCTTCTAAAATCATGAAAAATCTTGTTGCCTATGCCAGCTTCTTTACAGGCTTTCAACCAGGTCTTTCTAAAATCCCTAATTCTTTCGTTTCCTTTGCGATTTAAAAATACATAGGGAATAACCTTGCCGGCATGTTTTCTTCGCTCCTGGAGGCCCTCAAAAGCTCTTATAAGCTCTTTATCAAGGTATACAGTCCGGCCTCTACCATTTTTAGTAGTCCCCGGCTCAAGCCTTACAATGCCTTGTCTAAGGTCAACTTGATTCCAGGTCAAACTGCTGATCTCTTCTTTTCGCCAACCAGTCTTATAGGCAAAAGTGCAAAAGCTTCTAAGATATTCTGGCAAAGCATTTTTTAAAGCCATATATTCTGCATATTCAAAAAAACCTTTGCGTGTATTATTTTCTGTAAGCATTTTAATAACAGGAACCTGGCTCATATCTACTTTTGGTGGTCGTTTTTTGGCTCCAAGATGAAATATTCTCTTTAAGGCGGATAATTCCCGGTTTATGGTAGCGTTTTTGGCTCCCTCGACCTTTCTGTGCTCGATATATCCCCGAATATGCGCATCTGTTATTTGTGTAATTTTCATCCCCCCGAAAAAGCCTTCTAAATGGTCTATACGCTTTTGGGCCTCTGTTGTACCTTGATTGTTTATTTGCCGATCCCATAGAAAGTCTTGAACCAATTCCCCAAAGTCTATCCGGTCAAAAACAACCCCGGGCAATTTGCCCCTTTGGATTTCACCCTCACGTTTCTTCAAAAGCTCCTGGGCAACCATCTTTTTTGAAGATCCCGAACTCTCGCAGTGGGCCTTCCTGTTGGAATAGTACTTGATCCAAAAAATGCTTCCTCGTTTGTAAATGCTTCCCATCATTTCCCCCTTTCTGCTTTTAGAGCATAAAAAAAGCCGTAAGACTTGCCAGGCGTACAAATATCCCCTGATGCCTCACGGCGGTCAGCATCTTACGGCTATATTTATTTATTGCTATCATTTTATACCTTTTGGCAATCTCTATACTTATACATAAACCCTTACATGCTATATGTCAATAAAAAATATTGCTTTTTTCTATATTCCATTGTAAAAAGCTTTTATGCGAATCCGGTATAGCACAACATTAGATGATAAATTGCTTGAAGATTTAAAGATTCGGGCTGTCAAGGAAAAGAAGCGTATTAATAATTTATTAGAGCAAGCTATCAGGGAATTTTTAAACAAGCCTCTCAAAAGCTCTGAGCAGCCCCCAGAATCCGACTAATTATCTTTATCCGACTTGAATTGCCATGGCGTATTGCGTCCCTGGATCGACCTTTTTCCCGTTCGGGAAATATTTCCCTAACGGGAGATTCTGTCCCCTTTATGGCCTTTTTTTGACATTCACGGCCACCTTTAGTTTTAGCCTAACCAATGTATTAAAAAATTGTAATCGTTGATTCTTGAAAGAAAAAAGCCCTTCCTACTGGCCATTTTTTTTATTTCTGCTGGTAGTCCTTGACGGATTTTTGCCAAGCCTAAAAGGATACAAAGGACAATTCTTGTCAGTGCATTCCCTAACCTCATAAGGCGACCAACAAACACACTCAAGACAGAATGCCCTTACTGCTGATAAAGGTGTTAGGTTGACTGGTTTTGTTTTCCCTGATTTTGTCCTTATTTCGTGCTTAATTGCCATTTTCTCAGTACCTTCCCTTAGGTCAAATTATAAAAATTGCTTCTCGGAGCTCTCAAGGCTTCTCAGGAGTATTCCCGGTTATGGGGTGGGAAGGTAGATGAAGGAAACCCACCCCGATAAACCGGACCCCCTTGGAATAGCAGGCACTGACCAGGGAGATACAGAATTGATAACCGCCGTGCCAGGGGTTCATAAATAAACCCCCGGTTTGGCAGTCCCCGCCGGCCTTGCGGGTGATACCAGGAAAGTTTCATCCAGCCTGCCCATAGACTTACTTCCCCGGCCGTTCATTGACCTTTTTATCCCATTCTGGCAGGGGCGGGGTTGTCCAGCGTGCCTTACTATTCGAAGCCCTGGCCGCTTTGATGGCCTGACCTCGGTTCTTCCGCAATTCCCTAACCCACGGCCGGACAATGGTTTCAAAATAGTCAGCTACCTTCATGCCATTATAGGGTGACCGTTTATCATCAATTACAGGAATATTCTTTTCATCCAGTGCGACAACCTGGCCGTCAACCTGGTTAATAACGCCGTCCCTAAGTGTTGACGATCCCTTTGGCCCATACGGTAAAACCTTTCTTGTAACCCCTTTCTGCTTGTCCTTTTCTTCAGCTTTTGCCAGGGCCTTTTTTACAGCCTGAATCTCCTCTTGCAAAATATCCGTTGCCGCTTCAGCTCTTTCCCAGGGCTCACGGTATTGAGAAGGCATCTGCTCAGGGCGCTTCCGGCCTGCATTAACCCGCTCTTGCTGGTAGTTCTTGAAGGCTTGCAAGGCATCTTCAACAGCCTGCTTTCGCTGCTCCAGGGCCTCATCCAGCATCTTCAAACGGCCTTTTAATTGACGGGAGGATTCCTGATCCCAGCCGAAATGAGAAAAATCCCCAGCGCCCCCGGCTTTGTTAATGTACGGACTATTGAATTTCTTTTCTGAATATTCCTGGATATAAAACTTGCCCAATCTTCTGTTGCGCTTCATCTTATCCCCTCCTCTTAGCTATATTAGGTGGAAGCAAAGGTTCTATCTTCTGCTCTCCACTGGTTGCTGGTTTACTTTTATGAGTTTTGCGGTTGTATTGAGTCAGGAGCAGAATCCCTCGTCGATCTGCCTCCGCCTGTAAGTTTTCCAGCCAATTTTCATCCTTCTCTTGCCTTATCATATTATTCAACATTGGTTCTATTTTCATCGCTCTTTCACCTCCTTTATTTATGCTTACTTGGTTATAGAAATCAAAATTCAACGGCCCGTAACGATTCCTTTCAATCGGTACTCTAAAAAACCGTGCATCACGGTCTTTGCCTATTGAATAGGTAAAATAATCTGTACTAATTTCCTCTAAAGAAGCATCCGGGTTGTGAAGCTCCAGCATTTCCTCAATCTCGCTTCGGAAGTCCATAGGCAAATGATTTTTAGGTTGTTGAATACTTAATACGTGAAATCTTCTTTTCATAAAATACCTCCATCATTTAAATATTCATTAACAGCATTTTCAACTTGCTCCTGAATCTGTAACTCCTCATCTCGTGCCTGTTGCGCTGCCATAAAATTATAATACTGCTCCAAACTCTCGTTGATAATTTCTCGTGCTTGCGTGTCTGTTAATGCCTCCCATTGATAACCTGGGTGCTCAAAGTTCTCAGGTATCTGATACTTTTCAACATGCTCCTGGGTGAGGCCACATCGTATAAAAGTAACCTTAGCATCGCACCAATTAGTAATGTCCTCTCTACCGGCATAAAAGATGTTCGATCCCGCTTCGTCCAGGTCGCCAAAATATAAGACAATAGCGTCCTTGCTATACTTTTCACACTCTTGCTCAATGTATTTCGCTATATTCCACTTATAAGGAATTGAGGGTTGGCCTCCAAAAGGACACAAGGTTAACCCATGCGTATAAGTGCGGAATTGCTGCATCATGGCACGTGCCTCAAACATGATAAGGCAAAAGTTGTGTTGATAATAATTCGGATCAATCTCATAGGAAAAGCGGTGAACATAATTTTCAGCCTGGTCTTTGTGATACTCAATTTCGCCTAAAGCCTCATCTTTTTGTTCCTCTATCAATAAAGAGATGTCAGGAGCAGGAATTTCTTCTCCCGCATTAACAAAAGCTTTCATTGATCTGGTATCATCTGCCAGCGTTGAGGGAGACCAGTTGCCATACCAGTTTTTTCGAGCCCTGCTCGTTAGCATAATAAATTTAACGTAATCCTTTTTTTCGTTATAAAACCCCTCTTGCAATAAGCGGTAAAACACCCACCTAACAGATACTTGATAGGGTACGCTTTCGATATGCTCCATTGCTTTTTCAAGAATTGTTTTGGTTCTGCCGTAAGGTTGATAACTCATATTTTTCCCCTTTATGCTTTATAAATACTTTTCATGAGAATCAATCCATTCATCAAGCCGTTGAATATCAATCCAAATTTTTGACCGGTCTCCCAACTGGACTACCGGTATTTCACGTGCATAAACCAACTCCCGCAAAGAGGACACCTTTCGGCCCAGATATATTGCCGCTTCTTCTAACGTTAGCAGCCTGCGCATTGGATAGTGTATCCCCTGTGCGTCCTGAAACCCTTTATCCACCTGCCTTTTAGCCATGTGTAACCTTTTTGTAACTAATTATTTAAATATTTTTTTCCTTTGAACAGATATTTCGTACCTGCCCTGTGCTCCTGGAATTGTTTTACCGAAGACAGGTTTGACCGCTTCCCCTGATTCCTCTTCCTCTGCTGTCTCTTCTGTCTCTTCGAAGCCAACCTCTTCGCCTTCTTCCTCTTCAGGCTCTTCAGGTAAAACAACCCTCCCCTTTGGTTGTGTATTTTTTGGCTTTCTAAATTTAGGCCCTGCTTCAATAACTTCTCCCGTTTGCCCCTCAATTTTCGCAATTAACCTTTCCAAGAGCTGGAATTCAGGTTGTGTTAGCCTGTCAGCAGCCAGTGAAGCAGTTTTGCGGCCTTGCTCCTCCTTTTGCGTTTCGGATCTGTATATTTCAAGCTCCGCTTCCTGAAGTTTTGTTTGTTGCAAGCTAATTGCGATCTTGCTTAATAATTCGTAATGACCCCTTAAAGAATCAATTCCCTTAAAGGCTGTATTTAAATTCGCAGCCTTCTTATTTTTAGCGGCTTCTTCTGCCCAGGAAAGCAGGTTCTTCGTCCTGTCAATTAAGGACTCTATTTCTTGTAGCAGGTACTTATTTTCGACTAATTTTTCCGCCTCCTGAACTTGCATCATGTGCTGGGTAACATGGCCTGACTCCCAGTGCCGCCGTAGAGACTGAGCAGACACACCATAATTCCTTGAAATACTTTCATAACTCTTGCCCCGCACCAGCTCCCTGTCCATCGATATTCTTTGAGAACTGTTGCAAATTTGACACACCATCCCCATCAGTATTCCCCCTTTCGGAAAATATAAATTGCATACGCTGAACCACCGACTGCGAGTATTAAGTAAATTCCAATTAAAAGGTTCATAACACCTCCTGCATGTAAAGGTTATCCACCGTTCTCAGCCAAAGACAATTTCTTCTCAAGCTCCCTTATGTACTTCGACAAAAGACTTTCAACCATCCGTGCCCCGTACTTCCGGTTTTCGCAAAAGAAAACAGGCAGCCTATATCTGACAGAAAAGGCCAAAAGGCTTTGAATCGCTGACTTTGAGCTCATTTGCGAGCGATAATGGCCGTTTACGAAGTCTGATAACCTCGCCTCTACAACCAAGGCAAAGTAGTCAAGGGCCCGGCCTTTGTGCAGCTCCTTTTCAAAGCGTTCACGGCCAGCAGTCAAACACCCTATAAGGTCGTTAAGCTCTTTCCGCTCGATAGCAATATGATCTTCAAGGCCGGAAATAGAATAATCACCTACAGGTATTGCTCCTGTCTCCGAATCTTTAAATTCATACGGATGCTGTTCTCTGGTATCTATTTTAATTTTCATGGCTTTCGGCCCTTGAGCTTTGTCATGGTTTTCCTATTAGCAAGCTTATCTCAACCCCCCGCCTTTTAATGCTTGTTTTTGTTACACACATATTAGTAGTTTTTTATTGGGGGGGGTTCTAGGGGGGGGTATATAGGACCCGACCAAAAAACCCGCTTTTTACTCTATTTTTCATGAAAATTACCATCAAAATTATTTGCAATATCAATTAATTAGCTAATAAGTAAACAAAGTAAACAAAGTAAACATTAGTAAACATTAGTAAACATAAGCTCACTCCTCCATGCTCCATTCATCCGATTCGATCAGCTTTGATCCGGCTATGATCTTAAAATTAATTCTTTTGCCCCTCGGATTCTCCGCAGTTTTCCAATTTTTTGCCGATACGATCTTAAGCTTTCCACTTTCCATGGCAAGTGCAAGCCGGGCTTTTTCAATACTGCCCTCTCCGCCAAATGCGAAGTCCCGTGCCTGGGGTTTTTGCAAAGCAATAATGGCTACAGCCCCATCCAGTTTTTGCCAGATTTCAGCTATCCGCTTTTTCACCAACCAGAAATCCTCATAAATTTCCAAGAAATCAATAATATTCAAACTACCTTCTCCTGGTACGATAACATCATGAAAATTTCGATCTCTTTCATAAAATTTAACTTGCCGCCATCTTTCAAAATCAAAATCGAATAACTCACATCGTGCCCGAAGTTCCCCGCCACCCATTTCAGAGCTAAAATAGTGCACATTGAATTTGTCCATATTGTCAGCCGCAATATTCAGGAGAAACGCTGTCTTTCCTGCATCCTTGGAACCGGATACAACTATCACATTGCCCGGCATAATCTGAACCATACCGCTAACTCCGAGCGGCAAAGTAATATCAACTAATCTGGTTTCGGTATCAAAAAGATTTATTTTAGTAACATCCCGCTCGATCCTTCGAAAACATCCTGTCCGCCTTCCTGCTCGCTCGATCAACCCTTCTGAGACCAATCTGGTCAAAATTATCGAAACTTTTTGTTTCTGCTCCTTTGGAATATCCAATATCTCAAAAACGTCTCTTGTTAAAAATTCGCCTTCGGTAGTCCCAATCCAATCCCGGATTTTTTGAGTAAAATTTCGGCCACCTGCATTTAGTCTTTTGAAAGCAGATTCAACTTTTACAACCACTTCCTTTTCAGGGAAGGGCGGCTTGCAACTCCCGGCAAATTGACAAACAGCAGCTTGCACCTCTTCCTTGGGCATGCCCCCTTTGGCCAGGCTCAGGGCCATATGAAAAAGCGAATCATCACGCGTACCTTTAGAAAAGTTTAAATTCTGCTTGGTGGATGCTTCGGGGGGCTCTTTTCTGAGCAAATCTTTAATGGTTCCGGGTAAATAGGCAAGTCCAACTTCGTTTAGGCTTAAACCAGCCATCCATGAGTAGCCTCTACTGGGCGGTGCTACGATGTACCCGCCGTCGCCTCGAAAATCACAATCCTTGAGAAACCCCGTACCGTTGCCGGTGCCGTTTTCGGCCTTAAAGTAAAAATGCCAGCCGCCACGAGGAGTCCTGGTAGTTGGTGTCAAAAGGCTGTCCGGCAAGAGTTCCTCCAAATTCTCGAGACCTTCCCGAGAATCCACATCAACAACATTGACCCCCGAAACATTACCCGTGACAATCCCAATATTTGCTTCGGGCCAATTCCCCCACCAGTCCCGGATCAACCGCTCAGATGCTTTTTCTTTCTGAAATTTTTCCCACTTCAAATAGGGCTTTTTGTCAGCTCGAACCGGGATCACGGAAAAACCCATTTTCTTGTATTTTAAAGCGGTTTCCAACTTATCATCCATGCTTTTCCCCTGTAAAAAAACTTTACAAGTCTTTTGAAATTAGTATTGCTTTATCCCCGGCGGAAGCAGTGGCTTAGCTGACTCCGCTCCTGCCCGAGCATAGATCCTAAGCAGCCGCAAAGGGTCGCCTGTCCTGGAATCGCTTGCGATAGCTCTTTGCGAAAAATTCAAAACAGCTTGCAAAGGATAATTTTTTGCAAGGCCGGAGATCAGAAAAATAACCTCCTGTCTTTGCAAATCGTTAAGCTTTAGACGCCAATCGACTCGAGAATCCAGCGTTTTTTCAAGATTTATCATGGCTGCCAGATCAAGCTGCCGAATCCCTGACTCATATTCCGATATATAAGGCGTCGGTATACCGACTCTTTCTGCCAAAGCTCTTTGATTCAGCCCTGTTTTTTCTCGTATCTCCTTTAGTGTCAAAATCATTTGTACCTCCAAAAAAAAGGGCCACCTTCGCAAAGTCGAAAATCTCTTTACGAAAATGGCCCTGATTAGCCGTGGGTCAGTCTTTTATTCCAAGCCCGGACACTGCCTGCCCTTAAATTTTAATTATACTATAAAAATTAAAAATTTAAAAGTCAAGAAAAAAGTTCAAGATATTGAATTTTTTTTGCCTGCCTACACAACATCTTGACAAGCTTCCTTATTTTGCATCTTTTAAAAAAATGTAGCTAAACTGTAGCTAAATTGTAACCATTACTAACCAAAAAAGACCTAAATTGACCACTATAAACCGCATTAAAAGATTTTGCTAAGTTTTTGTTAAAATTGAAAAAATACGTATTTCCAACAACTTGCAAAAAAGCCTGATTTGGTCTGAAAATCCCCGTGTCCGCAGTTCGAATCTGCGTCTCGGCATACAAGGAAAGGGGGCTTAGCCAAAATTATTGGCTGCCCCCTTTTTTTGAAGCAGGAAAGAATTAGAGATTAAGCATTGTCCAAGGGGTGTTGTAATTCTCTACTCATGCATACAATTTATTTTGACATTTTTTGTACTAAATTATATTTCTATCAAGGTAGTCTTAAAATGATATAAAAAACAGGCTTCATGGGGTATTTTCCAATGAAAAAATTTCTATTTGTTGCACTTTTGTTGTTTTTTTTATTTACGGTCAACTTTTCATATGCTCAAAAGTTGATTGATGCAAAGGGAACAGCCGCAATACACAAAAACCATGTTGACATTGCAAGGGACAGGGCAATTTCAGACGCATTGAGAGTGGCTGTGGAAAAGTCAGTGGGGGTAATGATAAGCAATGAAACCCTGGTGGAGAATTACCAGGTTATATCAGATAAGATACTTTCAAAATCAAAGGGCTATGTTCAATCCTATGAATTGGTTTCTGATAAAAGAGATGATGACATGTATACAGTAATCATTCAGGCCCTGGTAAGCGAGGGACAACTCAAAGATGATCTTGATGCTATACATAGCATTATAGCAAGAAAGTCTAAACCCAGGTTGATGATCGTATTTAAGGAAGACCATCAGGATGATTACATGGCGGAATCAAGCATGGTAAAATATTTTTTGTCCAAGGGGTTTAAACTGGTGGATCCTGATACAGTAAGGAAAAGTCTAAACATAAGTGAAATCGAGCGGATGATTGCTGATCCTGATGCTGCCTCCAAGATCGGACAAAGGTTTGGGGCGGAGGTCATGATTATATGCAGTGTGGATACTTCCAGCAACCCTTTTAAAGTAGGCAATGTAGAAATGCACTCCAACAGCTCTACCATATCCGCAAAGGTGATAAATGTTAGCAACAGTAATATTATTTCCACAGGGTGCGAGACGAAAAGAGTGCCCGGCATAAAGGATGCAATTCAGGATCCTGTAGATCAGTCCAGCAAGGCACTTTCAAGCAGATTAATGGAAGGTATAATAACGAAATGGTCATCCGAACTAACCAATATGATGGAAGTAAAGCTTTTTGTCTCAAAGTTTCACTCCTACGAGCAATTTAATCATTTTAAAGAATTGCTTATGACGGAGGCAAGGGGTGTTGAGGATGTAAGACAGAGGTCCTATTCACACGGGAAGGCGGAGCTCGAGATAGACCTTAGAGGCAACACCCAGGATTTAGCCGACGATCTTACCAGAATAAACTTGCAAGGCCGTTCTGTGGAAATTTTCGAGTTATCCCAGGGCATGATAGAAATAGAACTGTCTCCATGATCCATGGTTTGGGACAGTTCAAGCCCTTTGAATCTCTTTCTTAACCTCTTTCTTAAAGGGCAGAAGGGTGATAATTTTCAGTTAATTACGAGATATATCTAGTTTTTGTAAATAAAGCGGGGGGAGAATATGAGGTATAAATTATTTATTCCGTTATCCTTGTTTTTGCTGTTTATCCTGGGGTGCGTTGCCGGCCAGGAGAGTTTTGATGCGGCCCAGAGGCTTAGTAAGCAGGGTAGATTGGAAGAGGCGGTAAAATTCTATGAGAAGGCATTTAAGGAAAACCCGGAAAACGACCAATTCTCTAAGGCATTAAACAATGCAAAGGAGAAGTTGGCCATGATGCACTACAACAGGGCCGAGAAATACTTGGAGGAGAATCCGGAACCCAATTTTCCGGAACTTACCAGAATCTTTAAGGATATAGATCGTGCCCACAGTTTAGACCCTGATAATGAGTCAATAAACAATATGTACATTGATTTGAAAGGAAGGAAAGATAAACTGCTCCAAGATGTGAGGTTTTTGTATACGAAGACAGGGGAAGATTTGAATAGCGAGAAATGGTTGGAGGCAATAGAAAGACTCAAAAGGGTAAAACAGCTATTCCCGGGATACGAAGAGGTAGATGACAGGCTGGCCCTGGCAAGAGGTGAGGCCGTTAAGATTTTTTATAAACAGGGAGTTAAATTCAGCAAGGAAGAGGATTGGGGAATGGCCGTAGAGGCATTTAAGATAGGGGTTGAGCTTGATCCGGATTATTTTGATATACAAAGACTATACCAGATTGCAAAATCCAACGATAATATCGATTATTTTATAAACAAGGGCGAAGAGGCGATTAAGGCAAGAGATTGGGACAGGGCTATATCATTATACAAAAAGGCATTGGAATATGAACCGGGAAGCGAACGTTGGTCCAAGAGATTGGAAGCGCTAAAACTCAAGGCAGGGGAGGAGCATTTTGATAAAGCAATGAAATTTTCCTCCCAAAGACAACTCACAAGGGCGGTCGAAGAGCTGGAGACCTCCCTGAAATATTCTCCCAATGTCCTGGATAGCCGGTTCTCCAAGGACTTTATAAGCAGTCTGTGCCAGAAACTTGATCAGAGGAGCGATGTATATATTGAACTGAGAAAATGGGGAAATGCCCTTGTATGGTTAAAAAAACTGAATACAATTGAACCCGATTACAAGGGGCTTTTTCACAAGCTTCAGCTGGTAAGGGACAAGATAAAAAACAGGATCAGAAAGTCCATCGCAGTATTTGATTTCTCCTCGCCCTCCGAAAACCAGGATTCAGGTAAGATTGTTTCCAATAAATTGATATCCTACCTTTCCAGAAATGCCAGTGGAGATATGAAGATTATCGAAAGAGAGAACTTGCAATCCATTTTAAAAGAGATGCAATTAGGCCAGACTGGTTTGATAGATATGGATACGGCAAAGAAGGTGGGAAAGATGAGGGGTATAGACACCTTTATTTTGGGGGACGTTTTGCATTTTTCGTCCAAAAGCAAAAATTATCCCAGCAAAAACACCGTAAGGGTACAGATAGATGCCCGCTCGGAACCCAACCCTGAATTCGAGAAATGGCGGATAGTGCACCCAAAACCGACACAGGAGGAGATGGAAAAGGCACCCCCCATGAAGATAGAAAAACCCGTATACAAGCTCTACACATATGAGACCGGCACAACAAAGATTGTAAGCTTCATGGAGATAGCCTATAAGCTGGTGAACACCATAACCGGCGAAAATATTTTCACCGACACTATATCCGGCAAGCTTACCGAGGAGGATGACTATCATCACGGTTTACCCGCAGCTGATATACAAGAAGATCCCTTGGAGCTTCCTACGGAACTGGAGGTTTTGGATGAGCTGACAAACCAGAAGATATCGGAGGTGGGCTTAAGTGTCCTGAAACATTTTCAAAGCCTTGAGTTGGTTTATTTTAACCAGGCTGAGGAAAAGTATAAAAGAAGAAAATATGAAGATGCCATAGAAATGTACACGGACGCTATATTCGACGAGAGGCTAAAAGGCATATCAAGTCCTATTTCCAAAAAGTCCGAGGAGATGATTTCCAAGCTCGTGCAAAATATGTAATGCAATGTAATTTTGGAGAATATTGTGAATAGAAGACCTTTTTTCCAGGTCTTGGCTTCCCTGATATTTTTGATGGTGGTGGGCCTGTACCCTGCTGTTGCGAGGCCCTACAGTGCCAAAATAGCTGTTTTCAACTTTAATCTCAAAAACTTGGAAGCCAGGGGTTATGACGCAACAGTAACCAATATGCTCATCAATTATTTGGAAAGATCTTCATCATTAAATATTCTCAATCGCAAGGACCTGGAGGCATTTTTGGCCCTGAATGATCTTCAGCAAAATGACGAACTTTCCAATGTGATAAACATAGGAAACCGGCTGGGCCTGGATATGATAATAGCAGGCAATGTAGAAAAGGAGAGGTCGGTTATTAAGGTAGAATGCAAGGTTGCCAAAATAACGGAAAAAACATTTATTTTTAATAAGAGGCTCAGGTCTTTTGGGGATGCTGGTTTGAGGGAGGAAATAAGGCTACTGAGCCTGCATGTTTCCAAGGCAATTGAATCGAATATGGGAGAATTTAAGTCCTCGGCTGAAGCAGGGTTTAGTCTGGATACACCGAAAGGATTAACATATAGACCAGCCAGTTCAAAAATAATTCTGAGGTGGGAAAATGTCCAGGGTTCTTCCGGTTTTAAGATATTCCGGAGTCTATCGGAAGATGGTCCCTTTACAAAAATAGCCCAGATTTCCGCCACTGAATATTTTGATGAGGACTTGGAAAAAAATACAGAGTATTATTACAAGATAAAGGCCTTTGACAAGAAAGGCAGAGAAAGTGACCCTACCCTCACCCTTCTTGCCGAGACCTCCATGACTCCAAACCCGCCTATTATTCTCAGCATAGAGTCCCATTTAAGGAGTATCAGGATAATCTGGTCCCCAAGCCCGGTAAAAAGTGAGGATCTCAGTAAATTACTGGGGTACAAGTTATACAGGGCAAAGACCCAAGAAGGTCCATATTTGGAGGTGGCAAATTTACTGGGAAAAGATCTGGGCCTGGGTATTGATACTGGAACAACTTTGGACAAATTATTCAAGATAGATTATTTGGACAAGGAACTGGCAGACGGAGAAAAGTATTATTACAGGGTTGGTGCTTATAATGAAAAAAATTTGGAAAGCGATCTTTCCACCCCCATGGAAGGGAAATGTATTCCAATCGTTAAGGGGGTGCATGCCCAAGGAGATATGATAAGAAAAATAAAGATTAGTTGGAATGTGGCTGATTCGGATCAGGTTCAGGGTTACTATTTATACAGAAGCATTTCAGAAAAGGGAGGATTCACCAAAATAAAGAAGCTTGTTGGCAGAGAGAATAACAGCTTTATGGATGAGAATGGCCTGAAGGATAAAACGACTTATTACTACCGGGTTTCCCTTTTCGAGGATAACAATACCGAGGGTTCCATGTCGGACGTGGTGAGTGCCGTAACCAAGGGACCCCCTCCGATTCCCAGGGGTTTAAAGGTGGAAAGCGGAATAGCCAAAAAGGTGAAGCTTTTATGGGATATTTCCCCGCAAGAGGAGGTAAGGGGCTACAAGCTGTATAGATCAGAAGAAAGGGAGGGTGAATATAGGTTTGTTGCGAAGATAGAAAACAGAAGCCAGCACGATTATCTTGACTCCGGTACATATGAGAAACCGTTAGAGGACAATTTTACCTATTATTACAGGATGACCTCTTACAACAAGGTGGACGTAGAGAGTGCCCCCTCGGAGACGGTTTCAGCAACCACCAAGCCGAGACCTGTAAAACCGGCCGGGTTATCCGGGGAAAGTTTACACGTAAAGGAGATACCATTGAAATGGGAGCCCAACCCGGAAGACGATATAATAGGATATCACATATTCAGGAGTTTTGATGAGCATGAAAAATTTCATGAAATCGAAATGGTAAAGGAAAATACCTCCCTTGTTGATAAATCTCTGGAAGATGGAAAAGAGTATAGATATAAAATGCAAGCGGAAGACCGGGATGGTTTGCTGAGTGATTTTTCCAGGACCATTACTATTTGTACAAAACCCAGACCGAGATCTCCCCGTGGCCTTGAGTATGTGATAAGGGGCGGAGAAGTTGTGTTGACCTGGACACCCAACAGCGAACCGGATATAATATCTTATAATGTTTTTGAAAAAGGCTTTTTTGGGCTTAAAAAGATCGAAACAGTCAAGGATGCCAAATCCAGTATGAAGGCACCAAAGCCTGGGAAGAGCAAGGATTTCGCAGTAACGGCCATTGACAGGGACGGTCTGGAGAGCGATCCAAGCAAACCTATAACAGTATTCGGTAAGCAGTGAGACTCCTTAGCCTTTGGGGAAGTCCTTGATTTAGAAAATAAAAGTATTTGATCCTTTTTTCATTAAACTGTTATTTTATGGATTATATATATTATTGGGAATTCATACACAGCGGAATAACGATACAGTTAGCATCTACTAGTATCGGAGCAGTCAGGGTCAGGTTGGGCTTTCATAGGGACAAAGGCCTTACGAATGAGCTGAGACACCTTAAACCGGGGTTTAAGGTGTCTCAGCATTTTTGGCCCAATGAAGCCCTGGCGGGCGCCTTAAGTTCCCATTTAAACGGGAATATTTTTAACATCAATATTCCATGGGATATTAACGCCACACCGTTTATGGTTGCTGTGTGGAAGGCTGTTTGCAAAATACCATACGGCCAAACAAATACCTACCAGGATATTGCGTTAAAGTTAGGCAATAAAATGGGATCAAGGGCAGTAGGCAGGGCATTGAGTAAAAATCCTTTAATGATAGTTATACCATGTCATAGAGTTGTTTCTGCAAAAGGCTTGGGCGGTTTTAGTTCGGGCATAGAAGCAAAGAAATTTCTCATAGGTCTCGAGCGGATCAATCAAAAAGTTACTGGAAAAGGAGAAATGAATTATGCATGTTAAAACAGCTTATATATTTCCCGGTCAGGGATCTCAATATTTAGGTATGGGTAAAGATATTTACGATAACTTTGAGATTGCCTCTTTTGCATTTTATAGAGCTAACAGAGTCTTACACAGGGAATTCGAAAAGATCATATTCGGCAATATTTCGGATAAATTTTTTGATGGGGTAAGCCACGTAGATGACTTTGGAATTAAAAGGGGCGTTAAAACGCATTTGGACAGGCAGGTCCAGATTACTACATATATTACTTCCTGGGCCTGTTTTTCCGCCTTTAAAGAAAAATTAAAGATCGAAGGGTTTGAATTGGCTCCGGAACTCACAATAGGGCACAGTTTTGGGGAATACACCGCGTTGACCGCAGCGGATGTTATAAACTTCGACACAGGTCTTCAACTGGTAAATCAACGCGAAAATATCATGATCTCTTGTGCAAAAGATATAGACGGTGCCTTGATAGCAGTTGTAAATAAAAAGAGAAATATTACCCAGGAAGATGTAATTAACATTACTAACTATGGGGGACGTGAAATTTTATATATTGCACTTTACAATGCCTCTAAGCAATTTGTATTCGGAGGGGTGAGCAAAAACATCAATGCAGCTAAACAATTATTAAAGGGATCCGAATTCAGGACCGCAGATCTTCCGGTTCTCGGGCCCTGGCATACACCTCTTATGAATAATGCAAAAGAAAGGCTGAAGAATTATATTGAGGGTGAAGGGTTTTCCTTCAGAGAGGCAAAAATACCCATTATAGCGAATACCCTCACGGATGATGGTACAGATCCAAAAATAATAAGTCATCCCAGCGAAATAAAAGATGAGCTCATAAATCAGATGGATCATCCGGTCCTTTGGTGCCAGACGATCAAAAAACTGATAGAACAATACAAGATAAAAAGAATTTTTATATTCGGGCCCGGTAAAATAACCCAAAAAATTATAAGCAACGAATATCCGGATATAACAGTCCTTAGGGTTGAGGATTTAGCTACTTTGGAAGATGTTGTTCAGGAAATAAAGCAGCCGGGGAGCAGAAAGGAGAGCCCCGAACAGGGGAATAAATCCTGAAAAGGTATGGTTATCTTGTGCTCTTTTCACCGGAACCTATTTTCTGATAAAAGAGTTGTTCGAGGGCGATTTCATAATCCCGGGTTCCGGGAATAAGCGATTTTTTGTTTGCCAGTTGCCTTGCTACCTCTTTCTCGGTCCTTTCGAATCTTTCGTTGATATTGCTGATGATGTTTTCTATCAACGCGTAAATCTCCTGATCGGTTCCGTATATCTCAATAATATTTGGATCGTCTATAATGACTTCTAGGATATATTGTGTGAGATACAACGAATAGGGATTCGGCCGGGGAACGAGTGTTCTTATGGGGGCTATAAAATATTTAAAATCGAACTCATTGCTTTTATATGCCTTATTAAGCCCCTGCATTATAAGGTCAGATACCGCCTGAGGGTTGTCGGTTTCAATTACCTTATTTAATAACAATGCCTGAGATAACTTGTTATGGATCTCTTTAAGTTTGAATTTAAAGAACCTGTCTCTTCTTAAAGATTCCCTTCTTTCCTTTTTCTCTAATCTATCTATTAACTTGTCCTGGGTTCTTCCACTGTATCTATATTTCATCTCTTAGCTTTCATTCCATATTCTATTTATTTAAATTGAATTTCTATTGTGTTTGCTCACTGGATTCTTTTTTTGATGCCTTTTTTTCATCTTTATTGCCCGTTTGGGATTTTTTTGCTTTGCTTTCCGGCTTTTTTTCAGAGGATTTGGAGGCATAGTCTGTTACATACCAGCCTGTGCCCTTAAGGTGAAAAGAGTTTTGGGATATTATCCTTTTAACGGGGCCTCCACAGGCCTCGCATTTTTCTAAGGGTGTATCAGAAATTTTTTGTAGTGCCTCCGTTATGTGTCCGCATCTGTTGCATTTATACTCATAAACGGGCATGTTTTACCCTCCTGCAAAAAAAGATAATCATTCCTGCTGTATGAATCCAGGATATATGAAATACAAGGCAGAGAAACATTTTTTAATATATTTTGTGTTATCTGATGTACGATTTTTTCCTCTTTAATTCTGGTTTCAGTTTCTTCTGTATCGAATATAGCCTGGAAATTACAGAATCTCACAATATGGACCAGCTCATGGGTCAGTACATATGCCAGAAGTGATAATAATTTGAGTTCCTGGTCCCTTTCAATCGCCTTCAGGATCTTATTTTCCTGAAGATATATAATATAATAATCGCGCCTTTTAAATATCGGCTCTGTCTTTTCTATTCCGGGTTTCACGTACTTCTTGAGTACGGCAAATGCATTATTCTTTACATCTTTCCCGAAAAGGCCGGTTAGCAGCCTTATATCAAAAGGATGCCTCTTCCATTGAGAAGCGGATAATTTAAAATGGTTGCTGGTCAAGTCCTCGGCAATATCTGCCGCATCTCCCAATATACCCAGTTGTTTTTGGTTAAATTGGTTCATTTCTTAAATAAAATGTAAAGCAAAAACTCGATTTGTCAACAATCTGAGATTTTTTAGTGGCGGTGCAGGGAATCGAACCCCGGACACTACGGATATGAGCCGTATGCTCTAACCAACTGAGCTACACCGCCGCTTGGATATTTTAGTATCTAAAAAATATTTTTTTGTCAATCAAATAACACCTAAATTATTTAAGTAAATACAATAAGTTTTGCAATATTTAATTTGATTTGCTATATTTGCTGAAAAATTTTCTTAACATGGGAGGAAAAAATGGGTGAAAGCAGACTCGCTGGTTTGGTGGATATGGATAATCCGAAAAGCGTTCTCAACGAGGCTATAAAAATCTCTTCCCTGATGTACCCGGATTTTGAATTTGAAGCTTTAGAACGTGCGTTTAATGATATAGAAAGCCTGTTTAATGGAAAATATCCAGGATATAAAAAATGCAATACTGAATTTCATAACCTGAAACATACAACAGATACCTTCCTGGCTATGGCAAGGCTTATGCACGGCGCATTTGTTGCGGGCAATAAATTGCCCCCCGGAGATGTGAAGATTGGTCTTATATGTGCACTGATGCATGATACGGGTTATATTCAGACTGATGAAGACGATGTCGGCACAGGGGGTAAATATACCCTGATGCACATAGGACGCAGCATTATTTTTATGGACAAATATATATTCGATAACGGAATTTTCAGGGAGGATTTTAAGAATTTTTCCAATATCCTTTACTGCACAGGCATGGATACCAAGATAAATGAGATCAGGTTTGAATCTCCTGAGGTAAAGCTTCTCTGCAAGATGTTGGGCACTGCAGATCTTTTAGGCCAGATGGCTGACAGGACTTACCTTGAAAAACTTTTGTTCCTTTTTTATGAATTCAGCGAGGGAGATGTGGTGGGATATGAAAGCGAGTTGGATTTATTAAAAAAGACCAAAAATTTCTATGCGCTAACCCTCAAAAGGTTTTCCGGCGAGCTGGGCGAGGTTTACAAGTATATGCGGAACCATTTCCAGGCCAGGTGGGGAATAGATAGGGATTTATATCTCGAGGCTATAGAAAAAAACATCAATTACCTGCAATATGTCTTGAAAAACCACCGGGATGAATATAGGAAATTTTTTAAAAGGGGGGAATTTGTAGCTAAACTTAAAGAAAGAGACCTGTAAAAAGATATAACTGGTTAATAAAGAGAATGGGCCGCAACTTTAAGAAATGTTTTCTTGAGTGATTTTTCTGTAATTTATTGACAATATGCAGATGATTAACTAACCTAAAAGATTGTGTTTAACGGATGAGAGAAAAAACGTTTCCGTGGTTTTTTCTGTCCCGCTTCTTTCACCAATTTGCTGTTTTAAAGTATCTTAAAAGGCCGATTAATCATGTTTGAGTCAATGCTATGAAATGTCCATATTGCCATGAAGAATTAGGAGAGTGTACCTGCCAGGATTGTAAAAGAACAATTCCCAAGGGCAGCAAATATTGCATGTATTGCGGTGCAGGGGTTGATGGTTGTGAAATGGAAGACAGCGCAACAGATAATAACGATGAATTGATTGAAGATGATTTCGATGAAAGAGTTCCCTGCAGCGACGGAAACTGCATAGGTATAATTATTAACGGAAAATGCAATATATGCGGAAAGCCCTACAAAGGTAAGGCGTAAATGGATTTGGCTGCACAAGGAAAATAATGTACCAGGTAAATGTTGTTACTCACTTTTCAGGTGCTCACCAGTTGAGAAATTCAGGGGGTAAATGCGAGAGTCTACACGGCCATAACTGGAAGATAGAAATTACCTTAAAAGGCGAAAAATTGAATGAAACCGGCCTTTTGATGGATTTCAGGGAAATTAAAGATATGACAAACGAGGTTCTTCAGGAACTGGATCATTCATTTTTAAATGAACTTCCCTATTTCAAGCAGAATAACCCATCTTCGGAAAACATTGCATTTTATGTGTTTGACAGGTTAGACAAAAAGTTGAACAACGGCAGTATAAAGGTTGCCGAGGTAACAGTTTGGGAATCAGACTTTACCAGTGCAACTTATATGGAATAAAAAACCCGGTTTTAACCCTCCATGTCCTTGTTTTTCATTACCAGCATTAACCCGGAATAATTTGTGTCTTTCCGCCGAACATTTTGGTTCAAAGACGGCTTTCCCGTTGACACCTAAACTCTGTTTACCTATACTTTCGACGGTCAAACCGTAATTTAAAATTTTTATGTGGGGTAGATTATGCGCTCAGATATTTTAAAAAAGGATATAGAAACCCTGCCGCACAGGGCATTGTTGATGTCCTCGGGCCTAAAAGAGGAGGACTTCGCTCCGGATAAGCCTTTCATAGGTGTAGCAAATAGCTTTAACGACATAATCCCCGGGCACATTCATCTTAATGATCTGACCCAGGAGGTAAAACGTGGCATCAGGGATGCAGGAGGAGTACCTTTAGAATGGGGGGTACCCGGTGTGTGCGACGGGGTGGCAATGTTTGTGGAGATGAGATTGAGCCTTCCCAGCAGGGAGCACATTGCAGACAACATTGAAATAATGGTGCTCTCCCATTCCCTGGATGGTTGGGTCGGGGTAACCGACTGCGACAAAATAACCCCCGGAATGTTAATGGCTGCAGCACGCCTGAATTTACCCTCGATACTGATAACCGGAGGCCCGATGAAGGCCAATATCATAGAGGGGAAAAAGCACCATCCCATTGAGGGGTTTGGTATTGTTGGGCAGGTAAAAGGGGGTAAAATAAATGAGGAAGAGGCCAAAAAGATGTTGCCGATGCTGGCTTGCGGTGCAGGTTCTTGCGTGGGGCTTTATACCGCAAATACCATGGCGGTGGTTACAGAGGTGATGGGCATGTCTTTAACAAGATGTGCTACCACTCTGGCGGTCGATCCCTTAAAAAGAATCCAGGCATATGAGACCGGTAAAAGGATTGTGGAACTGGTAAAAAGGGATCTCAAGCCAAGGGATGTAATGACTGAAGACGCCTTTGAGAATGCCATAAGGGTGGATATGGCCATGGGTGGTTCGACCAATACGGTTTTGCATATACCCGCGATAGGAAAAGAAGCCGGTATTGACATTGACATAGAAGATTTTGACAGGATATCAAGAGAGACCCCGAATCTATGTTCCATTATACCTGCCGGGGAGTATGAAATGGCGGATATAGACAAGGCAGGGGGCATACCGGCAGTACTTTCCAGATTAGCTGACATGATAAAGGATTCAAAGACCGTAAACCGAAAATCGATACTTGACATAGCCAAGGCAGGTCGGGTGCTGGATGAGGATGCAATCAGGGAACTGAATAATCCTTATTCCCCTGAAGGCGGTATCGCTGTGCTAAAGGGCAACATTGCAAACACCGCTATAATAAAACAAACCGCTGTGGAAAGAGAGATGATGGTCCATTCGGGGCCTGCAAGGGTATTCTATACAGAAAGGGAATTGTTGGAGGCAATCGAGAAAAAGGAGGTGTCAGAGGGTGAAGTAGTGGTTTTGCCGTTTCAGGGACCTGCGGGAGCTCCAGGAATGCCGGAAATGTTGACACCTACCGATGCTATTAGGGGAGCCGGATATAAAAAGGTGGCACTTATAACGGATGGTAGGTTCTCCGGGGGTACCTCCGGGCCCTGCATAGGGCATGTAGAGATGGAGGCCTATAACAAAGGTGCTATTGGTGCAATAAAAGACGGTGATATTATAGAGATAGACATCTCCAAGAGAAGTCTTAATGTTAGATTGAGCGATAATCAAATCAAAAAGAGATTGAAAGATCAAAGCATTCCGGAAAGAACTCTTACCCCTTTATTGAAATCGTACAGAAATAAGTTCACCGGTGTTAATTGTTATGGGAAGTAGCACTGATATTCCTGTGCCTTATTTTGCCGGATTTAAGCGGTTCCATTGAATGTATTGATAGAGATATTATTTTTTTTGCGAGGATTTGGGTCTTTCTTCAGGGCCCTTGTGCTCGAATAGGAGACAATCCATTTTGGAGCTTGCGTAAACCACCGTAGAGGGGAATTCAAGACTTTTGAAGTTCATGGCCCGGCACCCATGGGGAAAATATTTATCCCAAGTTACATAGTAATGCACACATTTATGGCAATCAATCATGTCGATTTCGAATATCTGACGATAGGATACTCTTTAACTCTTGATCTTGGACTTTAAATATGAGGCGTCTATTGCAAAGCACAGGGTGCGGTTTATGGGCAACTATGGAGGCGGATCTCGGGGAACCGTCAATTATCCCAATTTCTCCGAACAGGTCTCCCATCCTTTTTAGCACGGCGATTATTTCCCCCTGCTTTTGAATCCCCACCTTGCCTGACATTAAAAAATAGATCCAATTATCGTATTGAGCTTCTTTAATAAGGACTTCCCCGGGATCATAGCTTATCATCTTGCTGAGTTTTAAAATCCCCTGCAGAGCCTTTTCGTTAAAATGGCTTAGGATGGGAATTGACTTAAGCTTTTCTATGGTTGCATTATTTTTTTTATTTCTATATGGCTGACCAGTTGGACTCCCTATTTTCTTAAATCATCTGATCTAATGTTTTGTAACATTAATAACTTTACTTATTAAATTGCCCATGATATCCTCCTGTAAGCAAACATTTTAGAGGGGGTGTCATATGGCAAACCATGGTCGAATTGCACCGGCTGTCTCTTTGACAGCAGAAGAACGGGGTCAACTTGAATCCTATGTGTGTTCTCGTTCTATGCCAAGCGGCTTGAATGCACGCTTTAGAATTATCCTCCTTGCGGCCGATGGGCTTAGTAATAAGGAGATCAGCGAACAAATCAACTTGTCGCGGGCCTCGGTCGGTAAGTGGCGGAAGCGATACTGCGAGAAGGGCCTGGAAGGGTTGCATGATGAGCTCCGCCCAGGGCGACCGCGGTCTGTATTGGATGAACACGTGTCTGAACTGATCCATAAAACCCTCAAAAGTAAACCGGAAGGGGCAACTCATTGGTCAACCCGCGCTATGGCTGAGCAAACCGGGCTCTCCCATATGACCGTGAGCAGGGTGTGGAGAGCCTTTGGCCTCAAGCCCCATGTGAGCGACACCTTCAAGCTTTCCACCGACCCATTTTTCGTGGAAAAGGTCCGTGATATTGTTGGGCTGTATTTGAATCCTCCTGAAAATGCTTTGGTGCTCTGTGTGGACGAGAAAAGCCAGTGCCAAGCCCTTGAACGATCTCAACCGAGCCTTCCCCTTGGGTTTGGTTACGCGGAGGGCTGCACCCATGATTATCTCCGCCATGGAACGTTGACCCTGTTCGCTGCCCTGGATGTGGCAACGGGAGGTGTTCTGGCCCAGCCCAAGAAGCGGCATCGCCATCAGGAGCTTTTGCAGTTTCTCCGCCATATTGACGCGAATGTGCCGCCGGAACTGGATGTACATATTATCATGGACAACTACGCGACCCACAACCACGAGAAGGTTCGCTCCTGGTTTGCAAGGAAATCCAGGTATCATGTCCATTTCACCCCGACCTATTCCTCCTGGCTGAACCAGGTCGAAACGTGGTTCGGGATCATCACCCAAAAGGCGATTCGCAGGGGATCGTTTCGGAGCACCAAGGAGCTCGCTGAAAAAATCGATCTGTTCGTGAAGCATTATAACCGACATTCAAAACCTTTTATGTGGACTGCGACAGCGGAATCAATCTCCGAAAAACTTGAGAGATTATGTAAAACTAATTCTGTTACGGAATACTAGGTTGTGGTTTCATTTACGGGTATATTTTTAACTCAACTAATAATACAATACTACAAAATTATCAGTTTAAAGACAAGGATGTTATGGATTGATATATTTTTCGCTATCAGGAATTGTTTAGTTTTTCTTGACATATTATGGGTTATCCAATAGAAATCAACGAGCTAATTTTTAACTTAATAACCCTTGCCACGGTTATTTCAGGGCACTCAAAGAAAAAGGTTTAAGTTTCAGCAAATTCAAGCTTTAAAATCCGGCCTTACAAGATTAACAAAAGTCAGAAAGGAGAAGTACTGTGCCAAATCTAAAGGTAAAAGACAATGTGAGTATCTATTACGAGGTACATGGAAAAGGAGAGCCTGTTTTGGTTTTGAACGGGATTATGATGAACACCATGAGCTGGCTCAATTTTATTCCTTTGGTTTCTGATTATTTGAACCTCGTGCTGATGGATTTCAGGGATCAGGGTAGATCATCAAGGATGCAAGAGCAATATACCCAGGATATTCATATTGGAGACATCATAGAGCTGCTGGATGAATTGGAAATACCAAAGATACACTTGGTGGGGCTGTCGTACGGTGGTCAGGTGGCATTAAAGTTTGCCCTTAAACATCAGAACAGGTTAAAGACACTGATTCTTCCGAATGTTCCTAATTTTATCACCAACCACCTCCAGGAGATAGGCAGAGGTTGGGAAACAGCCGCGGAGTTGAAAGACGGCGAAAAATTTTTTCAACTCGCTATTCCCTATATATATTCAGCTACCTTCTACCAGGATAATATCGAGTTTCTAAGGGAAAGGCAGAAGATGTTTAAAACATTGTTGACTGATGAATGGTTTGAGGGACTTGTCAGACTTTCAAGAAGCACGAGTAATTATTACATATCCCCGGACCAACTCAAAACCATAAAGGTGCCTTCTCTTTTAATGTGGTCCGAGGAAGACATGGTAGTGGCAAGAGATGCTACCAGGGAGATTCATGAAAACATTGAAGATTGCGAATTTATTGTGGTACCAAACGCCGGCCACGCCGCCTTCCTTGAAAGAATGAAAGAATTTTTGACTATTATTACCGGTTTTATTTATAAGCATTCTAAAAAGCAGTATTAACAGGGGGTAAAGGCTTAAGGGACGGGCATCCTTTAGCTGTCACCGGAATGATTGGATTTTTTTGCCTTTTGTATCAATTCGACCAATGAGACTACCTTTGGTTTTTGTCCTGATTCAAAGGCCTTTTGCCACTCCTCCGGGCTAAGGGTTTCTTTGAAAAATTCGTATACAGAAAAATATAAGTGCCAGCAATCAAGAGCTTTTCGGCAGGGCAGGCCATTGTTTTCACGCATACAATAAGAAAAAGGCACATTATGGCCAAGCTTGGGGCATCTGATTTTAAAATCCTCCTCCGGTGGTTGGATGTTTTTTTTCATTAGAATACCCTTTCTGCTGTTAACGCCCTGCCCACCAGGGCAGGGCGCAGATCGTGTTAATCTATTTCCCCCACCTTGAATTGCTTGGGTTTCGGAAGCGGATCTATATCCTTTAAGGCCTTTTTTATGCCGTCTTTGTCAAGGGCATGATCACTCAGCTTACCTGAAAGGTAATCTTGGTAGGCAGCCATGTCAACCAGGCCGTGCCCGCTCCAGTTGAAGAGTATAACCTTTTCTTTTCCTTCTTCCTTTGCCTTCAGGGCCTCCCTTATTACCATTGCTATTGCGTGATTTGTTTCCGGTGCGCTGATAAATCCTTCTGTTCTCGCAAAGATTATTCCCGACTCGAATGTCTCCAATTGCTGGATGGCAACCGGACGAATAATGTCGCTCATGATAAGTTGGGAGATTATTGGCGCCATACCGTGATACCTCAGCCCCCCTGCGTGTATTGGCGCGGGTATGAAATTATGCCCCAAGGTGTGCATGGCAAGCAGAGGGGTTGTCTGTGCCGTATCGCCAAAATCGTAGGAGAACGGTGCCATAGTCATGGTTGGGCATGAGGCAGGCTCCACCCCGATGATGTCTATATCTTTTCCGTATATCTTGTCCCGTGCAAAAGGGAGACAATTACCGGCGAAATTGCTGCCCCCGCCTGCGCAGCCGATTACTATGTCCGGATAATCACCCGCTATGGCCATCTGTTTCTGGGTTTCCAGTCCGTTAATAGTTTGATGTAAAAGCACGTGATTTAATACGCTGCCCAATGCGTATTTTGTATTTTCACCTCCAACTGCTGCTTCTATGGCCTCGCTAATAGCGATACCCAGACTCCCTGGTGAATCAGGGTTCTTTTCCAGGATGGCTTTTCCGGCATTGGTTTCAGTGCTGGGACTGGGGACACATTTTCCATCCCAGGTTTCCATCATTATCCTTCTGTAGGGTTTTTGATCGTAGCTTATTCTGACCATCCAGACCTTGATCTGTACCCCAAAAAGCTTTCCCGCAAATGAAAGTGCGCTGCCCCATTGACCCGCACCTGTTTCTGTGGTTATAGTACTTGTCCCTTCCAGTTTATTGTAATAAACTTGGGGAATGGCTGTGTTGGGTTTATGGCTTCCCGGAGGGCTTACCCCCTCATTTTTAAAATAGATCTTAGCAGGGGTATCAAGATATTTTTCAAGGTCATAGGCCCTGTAAAGCGGGGTGGGGCGCCAGATTAGGTATTTTTCCAGTACTTCCTCAGGTATATTCACGTTTCTCTCCTGGCTGACCTCTTGCTCAATAAGGGCCATAGGAAAAATGGCGGAGAGCTCTTCCGGGCCTACCGGTTGTCCTGTGCCGGGGTTTAAAGGCGGTTCAAGCGGTGTAGGCAGGTCCGGTAGGATATTGTACCATTGACGGGGCAATTCCGATTCCGGCAAAATAATCTTTTTTGACTCCATAATCCCTCCTTTGATTTATTTTTATGTTTGCCTTTAGATAGTAAAAGGCCGTGAACCTTGCGGGGTCACGGCCTGAAATAAAAAAACTGATGGACTCAGGTTACCCCGCCTTCCATGGGGACCACCACCAGTTAGAATTTTCAATATCATATTTCATATGCGTTCCTTACCCAGCCAGAAATTTAAACTATATTTGTTATTTATTTGTCAAGAAAAAAATAGATCCAAAACGGATCGGCAACCATTTAAAATTTACCTACAACTCTATTCTGGCAACGGAAAAAACGTTTTCAATATCCCGGAACTCCTTGAGTATTTCGTCATTAACCGGCACGTTGGTGTTCAAAAATATTACGTTTTGTTTTTTCGCTTTTTCCTGGCCCACCTGCATTCGTCCAATATTTATATCATGTTTGCCGAGCAGACTTGCTATCTTTCCTATGACACCGGGCCTGTCCAAGTTATGTATCAACAGGTTGTGGCCTTCTGGAATTGCCTCAAGATAAAAATTGTTGATGCGAATTATTCTTTGCATGCTGGTACCGAATACAGTGCCGGAGATCACGTTTTCCCCTTCTGAGCTTTTTATGGTGACCTGGAGAAGGCTGGAAAAATTCTCCGAGGCTTGAATCTTGGATTCAACCACCTTTATACCTCTTTCCGATGCTATAATCGGTGCATTAACAAAATTTACTTCATATTTAAGTATGGGTGCAAGCAGACCCTTGAGAAGGGCGGTGGTCAAAGGATTTACTTCATAACCGGTAATCTTTCCGAAGTAAGAGACTTGCACTTCCAGGGTATGGCTTTTTGCAAGCTGGGCATGGAAGGACCCAATCCTTTCAGCCAGAAGCGCGTATGGTCTGAGCACGGATGCCAATTCAGGGCTTATGCTCGGTACATTTACTGCATTTTTCACAGAACCGTACTTAAGATAGGCGATTATCTGTTCCGCTATGTCAACCGAGACCTTGTCCTGCGCCTCTTTGGTTGATGCCCCGAGATGGGGAGTGCAGATAAGATTCGGAAGGTTCATCAAATCCATGTTTTCCGGTGGTTCTTTTTTGAACACATCCAGTGCGGCACCTCCAAGATGTCCGGATTTTAATGCCTCATAGAGATCCTGTTCGTTTACTATGTTTCCCCTTGCACAGTTTATAAGCATTGCGCCTTTTTTCATCTTGACAAACACATCTTTGTTTATCATGTCGGTGGTTTCATCAGTGCTGGGCGTATGGATAGTAACGTAGTCCGATTTTTGGAGCAGTTCATCAAAGGATACGGGCTCAATATCAAGTTTCTCCACAGTCTCCGGTTTTATATAGGGATCATAGGCTATCACTTTCATCTTTAGCCCCTTGGCCCGTTCTGCTACAAGCCTGCCAATTTTTCCGATGCCAATGATTCCGACGGTTTTATTGAACAGTTCCCAGCCCTGGAATTTTTTCTTTTCCCATTTTCCCTGTTTCAGGGATAAAGTGGCTTGAGGTATATTCCTGGAAAGGGCCATTATCATTGCAATAGTATGCTCCGCCGTGGTTATGGTATTGCTGTCCGTTGTGTTCATCACGATAATGCCTTTTTTGGTTGCGGCGGGTATATCCACATTGTCCAGGCCTATTCCGCCCCTTCCTATAACCTTAAGTTGCTTTGCCTCCTTTATTATTTCAGAGGTTACCTTGGTGGCACTCCTTATAACAAGGGCGTTATAATCCCCGATTGTTTTTTTCAATTCCTCCGGTGAGAGATCTGTTTTCACATCTACATCGATTCCAGGGGCTTCCTGAAATTTTTTGATCCCCACTTCAGATAATTTATCACTTATTAAGACTCTCATGAGTAATTATATCCTTATCTCAAAATTGTTAATAGTTGCTATTTCAATTAGTTGAAGATATTCATACCATCTCAATCGCGATTTTTCCTGCATACTTTATGTATTTCTCTCTGTCAACTGATTTTTAGGCTTTTAATCAGTGTTTTTATCCTTATCTTTGTTTTTATACTTTTTCCCTTTGATGACCTTTAACCTTGGTAAGGTATGAGATACTTGTTTCAAATTCTTTTTGGCCATGGATTCTTTAATTAATCTAAGCTGCCATTTTTCCCAGGATTCATCATTTTTTTTGTCAATAAATCTGAATAGTTCATCTATATCCCTTTTAGTAAACATGTATTCCCCTTTAACCCTTTTAGGGTTAATGTCCGGATATTGTTCGGGGCAGATAGTTTTATCCTTAACTCTTATATAATGCATAATCAAGGACGGGGGTATCTTGGTTATATCTGAAACCTCCTGAATCGAATAGAATAACTTTGTTTTCAAAGCCTACCGGGAACCATTTGTTAATTTTGCAATGTTACAGACCCATCTAGTCTTATAATAAAATTTGACAAAAAAATCACTTATCAAGCTTAAATATGTAGCATTTATCATGAGCATGGAAAATTCCCCAACAAAAATACATAATTCACCCCATATATTTCAAGATTTCAAATATGATAATAAGTGATGAAAAAATTTTCGGAGGTTTAAACATGGCCGACATCAAAGAAATACCTGCTTTATGGATTGGAGGGGGTACCTGCGGGGGTTGTTCTGTATCTGTTTTAAACACAGTAGCTCCTTCAATAAAAAACGTGCTGATAGATGAAGTTGTACCCGGCAGGCATATAAGCTTGAAATTTCATACCAATATTTCTGCAGGTTCAGGTGATCCGGTAATAGAGGAGATAAGCGATACCGGCAACAAGAAGCGGGGGGCGTTTCTTCTAATAGTGGAAGGAGTGGTTCCTTCGGCTGATGGAGGCATTTATTGTACTGTTGGGGAGGAGGAAGAAAAGCCGGTGCCGTTCTATCAATGGGTAGTTGATCTGGGTGAAAAGGCCTTAGCGGTAATCGCCCTGGGAACCTGTCCCTCCTTCGGAGGCATACCAGGGGCAAAGCCTAACCCGTCAGGGGTAAAAAGGGTTATGGACATTTTCAAGGAAGAGGGAATTGATACCCCGCTTATTAATATTCCCGGATGTCCTCCTCATCCGGACTGGTTTTTAGGGACAGTAACCAAAATCCTTTTAAACGGGCTTCCAGGCCCGGAGGATCTGGACGACTTGCTAAGGCCGAAAGAATTCTTCGGGATGCTCATCCACGAAAACTGCCAGAGAAGACCGTATTTCGACGAGGGGAAATTTGCGAAAAAGTTCGGTGATGCCGGCTGCTTGTACGAACTTGGATGCAAAGGACCCATCACATATGCGGATTGTCCCTTGAGGCAATGGAACAACGGTGTAAATTGGTGCATAAGGTCCGGAATGGGTTGTCAGGGATGCACCCAGCCGGAATTCCCTGATTTCATGGGGTCTTTCTATGAAAAGATTACCGACGTGGATGTGCCCAGGATCGGTGAGTATTGGAAAAACCAGGAGGTTAAAGAGAGATGACAAAAATAATTATAGATCCTGTAACCAGGATTGAAGGCCATCTTAAGGTGGAAACCATAGTCGAGGGAGGCGAGGTAAAAGATGCTATGTGCTCGGGTATGCTGTTCAGGGGGTTTGAGAAGATACTGGAAGGAAGGGACCCCCGGGACGCCCAGTTAATTACAGAGAGGATATGCGGTGTTTGTAACCATTGCCATACTACGGCCTCTGCGTTGGGTCTTGACAGCGCGTTTGGGATAGCCGGCAGGATTCCGGACAATGCCAGGGTTATGAGAAACCTGACTATGGGGTTCCATCAAATCCAGGACCATATCCTCCATTTTTATCATCTGGCAGCGCTTGACTATGTGGATATTACAAAGGTTTCCAGCTACGGGGGAAATGACAGGACCCTGAACAGCATAAAGTCTTTTATATCCAGGGGTGAGCTTGCCCCCTTTGTTCCGCGCTACGAAGGCGATTATCGTTTTTCCCAAGAGGTTGATCAGGAGCTTGTCTCCCACTACGTCCGCGCCCTGGAAATGAGGCGCAAGGGGCACGAGGCCACGGCAATTCTGGCTGGAAAGGTGCCCCATGCCTGTGCGGTTACCCCAGGGGGCATGACCGAGATTCCCACGGTGGATAAGATTACCACACTCCTGGCAAGGGCAAGGGAGATAAGGGAGTTTGTGGAGGATATTTACTTGCCGGATGTGATAAAGGTCGCAGAAAAATACGGCGATTACTTTGAAATCGGAAGGGGATGCGGCAATTTTCTCTCCTACGGGGTTTATGATTTGGACGGAAGGGACCCTGATTATACTAAAAGACAAAGGCTTTTTAAACAGGGAAGCACCTCTGCTGATCTCCAAATACACCCGTTGGATCTCGGCCTTATCAACGAGTGGATAAAATATTCCTGGTATGAAGACGATTCCTCCGGAAGGCATCCCTTTGATGGTTATACCGAACCGTTGCCCAGGAAAGAGGGGGGCTATTCCTGGATAAAGGCTCCCAGATACCGGGAAGAAGTCTACGAAGTGGGCCCCCTTGCAAGGTTTGCGGTGGCTTATGCTGCCGGGGACCCCATTGTAAAAAAAATGGTGGACAATCTTTTAGGGCATTTTAAGGCAACCCCTGATGCACTATTCTCTGTGCTTGGCAGACATGCCGCAAGGGCATTGTGTGCATTGCACATAGCCAACAATCTGGAAAAATGGATAATGGAATTGAACCCGGATGAACCCGCTTACATTGAATATACCATCCCGGAAGAAGGGAGCGGCGTGGGGATTACGGAGGCTGCAAGAGGCGCCCTGGGCCACTGGGTTGTTATCAAGGATAAGAAAATAGGAAAGTACCAATGCGTGGTGCCCACGACCTGGAACGCATCCCCGATGGACGACAGAGGTAAGCACGGTCCCATTGAGCAGGCACTGATAGGGACAAAGGTGAAGGATGAGCATAACCCCTTCGAGGTAGTGAGGATAGTGAGATCCTTTGACCCATGTATTGCGTGCGCTGTCCATCTTCTGGACTGCAAGGGAAAAGAAATGAACAGGTACAAGGTCGCCTGAGATGAACTTTAAAGAACAACCTTTAAGTAAGATTAACGAGTATTAACAGGAGGAGAAAACATGTTACGCTCGGAGCAAAAGCCTTTTGAAGAGATATTGGGTTATATGGAGGGCGAGGATAAAATATTTGTGCTGGGCTGTGACGGCTGTGCACAGGCCAGTCAGACCGGCGGTTTGCCCCAGGTTTTGGAGATGAAGGAACGTTTGGAAGAGACGGGCAAAAGGGTAACGGGTTACTGCGTGGTGGATTTTCTATGCCAGAAAGCCCTGGTTTCCTCGAGGCTTCATCCCCTGGAGGTGAAGGTCATGGAGGCAGATTCCATTCTGGTATTAACCTGTGGAGTGGGAATACAATGCGTTGCAGGCGTAATAAAAAAGCCCGTGCACCCGGGCTGCAACACCATTTCCCTCGGCGGATCCAGGGGGGAATGGCAGGGAACAGAAAGGTGCCTTGAATGCGGAGACTGTCTGCTGGATTACACAGGAGGCATATGTCCGTTGACCGCTTGCTCCAAGGGTCTTAGAAATGGTGCATGCGGTGGAGCTTCCAACGGCAAATGTGAGGTTGCACCGGAGAAGACATGTGGCTGGGAGTTGATATACAAAAGACTCAAGGAGACGGGAAGGCTTGACAAGCTGAAGAAATTCATTCCTCCCAAGGCTTGGAATAAAATGAGACCCAGACCGGGAATGCTTTCCACATTTGTCTGGGCCCTCGAGCAGGTAGATGATTTCAAAGAGGAGGTCACGGGATGATGTCTCTAAAAAAAGCATTAGCCAACGGGAAATTTGCAATTACCACGGAAGTGGGTCCCTTAAAAGGTACTGACACCTCGGAAATTATCGAAATCGCAAAGATTCTGGACGGAAAGGTTGATGGGGTAAATGTAACAGACCAGCAAAGCGCTGTTATGAGGCTTGGCTCCCTGGCAGCCTGCTCTATGCTGGTAAAAAGCGGATTGGACCCTGTTTTTCAAATTACATGCCGGGACAGAAACCGAATAGCATTGCAGTCGGATTTGCTGAACGCCTCAGTTTTCGGGGTGAGAAATGTGCTGGCTATTTCAGGCGACTTTCCGACCCTGGGAGATCATATTGATGCAAAGGATGTATATGACCTGGATTCCGAACAATTAATCTGGACCATAAACAGGATGAACCAGGGCTACGATTCGGAAGGCAACGAACTCAAGGGGAAGACTGATTTATTGGTAGGAGCGGTGGTAAAGCCTGTATCCGATACCCAAGAGTCAACGGAATTGCAACTGGCCATGATGGAGAAAAAAATAGGCGTTGGCGCACGATTTTTCCAGACGCAGGCGGTGTACGATGTGGAAACCTTTGAAAAATTTATGGAAAGTGCCGGAAAATTCAATGTACCTGTTATCGCCGGTGTTATCCCCCTGAAATCGGCTGGTATGGCAAGGTATATGAACAAGAATGTGTCGGGGGTTTTTGTGCCCGATTACATGATTAATGATATGGCAAAGGCGCAGGACAAAAAACAGAAAGGCCTGGAAATTGCGGCCCGGCTTATCAATGACCTGAAAGATATGTGCCAGGGGGTTCATATAATGGCAATAGGCTGGGAGAAAAAGGTTCCTGAGATTTTGGAGCTCGCAAACCTAAATTGATGGCTTCGTAAAAAGCTCCGCTATGCCGACACGTCGGCATTATAATGGAAAGTAACTTG
>CAZZPR010000002.1:0-76630 GCA_964655655.1 uncultured Desulfobacteraceae bacterium
GTGTGACCAAGGTGGAGTTCTACGTGGATGACTCACTTAAATCCACCGATTCGGCCGCTCCCTATGAGTACGACTGGGATACCTCCGGCTATGACGACCAGCAGGATTGTGATCTCAAGGCCAAGGCCTATGATGTGGCTGGTAACTCTGCCGTTGACGATGACACCACCGTCACCGTGGTCAAAGGGATCGAAGAAGTATCCGCTACATTCGAAAACAGCGGCTCCAAGGACGGATACGTCAAGGCCTATACAGACGGAAGCGGAAGAAGGGTCGGTTACCTCTCCAACCTCGGATTGGGGGCAGGCGGTGATTACAAGAAGAACAACGCCATCCTCCACTTTGATACCTCATCTATCCCCGATGACACTACCGTTACCAGGGCCCGCGTTTACGTGGAGTACTCCTCCGGATCCGGGGACCCGTGGCAAAATGGGAGCAATGACTGTGTGGTGGATGTAAAGACCGGGTATTTCGGCTCCTCAGAGACCATACAAAAAGAGGACTGGGATGCTGCTGCTACTGCCTCTGAGGTGGGCACCATCGGTTGTTTCCAGCAGGGAAGCCAGAGAAGTGCTAATATTGACAGCTCGGAGTTCAACCAGGGAGGCCTAGATGCCATCAACAAGACCGGGACCACGCAGGTCAGGCTGCGATTTGATCCTCAACCCCCAGGGAGTTATAAATACCTGTTCGTCAAACAGGGCTCGGCTGCCAAGCTGTATGTGACATATACCGTTGCAGGTTCTCCTCCGCCCCCACCCCCCTCTTCAGGTGACCTGACCGCGGAGAACAGCGGCTCCAAGGACGGATACGTCAAGGCCTATACAGACGGAAGCGGAAGAGAGGTCGGTTCCTTCTCCAACCTCGGATTGGGGGCAGGCGGTGATTACAAGAAGAACAACGCCATCCTCCACTTTGATACCTCATCTATCCCCGATGACACTACCGTTACCAGGGCCCGCGTTTACGTGGAGTACTCCTCCGGATCCGGGGACCCGTGGCAAAATGGGAGCAATGACTGTGTGGTGGATGTAAAGACCGGGTATTTCGGCTCCTCAGAGACCATACAAAAAGAGGACTGGGATGCTGCTCCTACTGCCTCTGAGGTGGCCACCATTGGCCCCTTCGGTTCCGGGGGCAAGTACAGCAGTGACTTCAACCAGTCAGGGGAAGATGCCATCAACAAGACCGGGGTCACGCAGGTCAGGCTGCGATTCGATCCTCAACCATCTGGACTCTATGAATACCTGTTCATCGAACAGGGTGCTAATGCCAAGCTATGTGTGGATTACGAATAATGAACCTCGGAACGACTCAGAGAGGAAGCGGATAGCGGAGCAGCGAGAGCGGCATAGAGAGCGTTAGCCTCTAAGAGAGGGGGACAGGTAATTGTTGCACGAGTAAATCCCGTCCCTCTCTTTTTTTCCTTTTTTCCTTCTGGTTCTGTCCAGACCCCCATTTTTCTGTGGCCGCGCCGAGGGGTAAAATGGTTATTTGAAAATGTAAAGGAATTTGGTAAGAGTTTAGATTGAAAATAAGCGGCACTATCTAAATTATATATAACGGATATGCCTATATTTTTTAGATACAGAGTTGATTGTTGCTACAGCAATGATATGAGTTGTCCAGGTAACATTTCCTTGATGCTCTCTTCATTTATTAACCTGTGCGGGGTTTCTTCCTCCTTCTGATACCCCCGACCGGCCTTTCGGCGCGGGTTTCTGCAAAGAGGCCCGGCCGAGGGGTTTGTTGTGTTTCACAGGAGCCTTCCATGCAAGAATTCAGATATTTTAACCCAGATTGTGCAGTGGCTGGCTGCTGTACAATCTGGGTTAAAATATTGACAAACCCGGATGTTTGCCGTTAGACTTACAATGTTGAATGTTAAATAATATCAATCCGGATTGTTCGGTAGAAACATATACCGCGATTCGAGCCAATGTTAAAAAGATGATAATTTGGGAGGGAAACAGTGACCTCTAAGAACTCAAATATTGAGGCTTTAACCTCATTTGCAATTGATTTGATCCGGGAATCAGGCAAAGAGGCTCTCAGATACTACGGAAAGGGGAGTTCAGATTTAAAGTTCGACGACGACCTGGTAACAGGTGCAGAGGTATCCCTGGCCAATCTTTTTCAAGACCGTCTCAAGACAAGGTTCCCTGAGCATCTGATATTTCAGCAAGACCGGCAGAACTCCGGCTATTCCCACGAGGGAGAAAGATACCTCTGGATTTTCGATCCCCTGGACGGGGTAGCCAATTTTCAGGCCGGTATTCCGGTATGGGGAATCTCTATGGCCCTTTTGGAGAACTACTGGCCGATTTTCGGCCTGTTTTACATGCCCGTGACAGGCGACCTTTTTTACGCCCGTGCCGGACATAAGGCCTTCAGGGGTGAAAAGGAATTGCATATTTCAACCCAGGACGGAATAAATGATGAGAGCCTGCTTTTTACCCACTCCAGATTCCACCGCTATTATAACTCCACGTTTCCGGGAAAGATTCGAGATATGGGCTGCACCTCCGCACACTTATGCTGCGTTGCCATGGGCAGGGCCGAGGGTGCGATAATAGCCCACGAGACCTATCAGGATCTCGCCGCGGCAAGGGTGATTGCTGAAACAGCAGGGGCAAAGATCTTTAAAATGGACGGCAGCCCCTTTTCCATAGATGATTACATAGACGGCGACAAAATAGATGATCACCTCCTTGTAGCGGGCAATGATATTCATGCTCAAATACTCGGCTGCCTCCGGGAGATTGCCTGACAAAGCCGCTTTTGTATTTTGCAACGCAGTTTCATGGGGCTGGCCGGCATATAGGGTTTTCACTGCAATATGTTGAACCAGTATCCTGTATAGTCAGTCTTTTTAGAAACTATGCCCAATCTACCAAGGAAGGGCTTGACAAAGACAGGCATCTTATTTTATCAATCTGTAATGGAAATGTCGCTCAGGAAGAGCCGTTTATAGACTATTGTTGATTTAATTTTTATTAGACAAAAAGGCCAAGAGGGTTTTTACCACTGGTAAGGGGTAGGCTTTCTTGGTTTTTTTATGGATGGAAGACGTACCAGGAAACCGCATCTTGAAAATTCTCGCACTTTTTAATCGAAACTGGAAGGGAGGAGTTTAGAGATGTACAAAGTGTGGAGTGATCAAACAAAAGGAATGAAGGTAATTGTCCGGGGCATTCTTATAATGCTTTGTCTGTTTATGATGTTTATTTTACCTGCGGGAGCAGCGGAAAAGAAAAAAACAGAAAAGGGCCCCAGACCGGTAGGCGTGGTGAATTCAAGCAATGGCGGGGTTTATAAAACAGGGCAATACGGGATTATTCTCAAGTATATAAATTTCAGACAGGATCAATTATACAATGGAACCGATAAATTGGATTATGCTCCGCCGAAAAAGGGTAAAAAATGCTATGAAAAAACAATGGAGCAGTTTCAGCTTATTTTGCGGACGGGTATTTATGACAATTTCGAGGCCCGCCTGATTATCCCCTTTTTCGATAAGGAAATGAAACGGGAATCCACTACCAGACATTTTTATGATGAGAGTTTTGGGATCGGCGATATAAAGCTTATGGGCAGATATCAAATTTGGTCTCAGAAAAAAAGGTCCCTTTAACCTGGCAGTTGGAGCAGGGCTGAAAATGCCTGCCGGCAGTACAAACGAGAAAGACGACAGCGGCACATGCATGCCTGGCTTTTTGCAGACCGGCTCCGGATCGTGGGACCCCATTATAGAACTTGGGGCGCATAAGGTTATCGGTCGATCATTAATATCGAGTCATTTCATGTACATGTGGACCAGCACAGGAGAATCGGGGGAACAGGACTTTAAAAGGTCAGAGATGTTTAAATACAATTTCGCATATGCTTATGCTATCTCCGGCCTTTTCGATTTTCAAATCGAGTTGAACGGGGCGGTCAAGGGAAAGGCGGAATTGGAGGGGAAAACAAAGAAAGATACCGGCGGCCATGTAATTTATCTTTCGCCCGGTGTTCATTTCAAATTTCACAAGGGAATGCATTTTGACGTGTGCGTGCCCACCCCGATTTATCAAGACCTGAATGGCACCCAGCTGATCGAGGACTACCGTATTGTCACCAAATTAGTGATGAAATTTTAACCCAGATTGTGCAGCAGCCAACTACTGCGGCCTGATGAATCCTTGGGGAATCTTATTTGTTGTTCGTGAAGATATTATTTTATTTTGCCCTTTCCCATAATTTTCCAAGGTTTTACCTTGCAAGGCCTGAAACAATATAATAGGTTTTAATGAATAATAAATAAGACAAAGACGCAATTTTTGCACCCATATAATCATACGGCTTAGATAAAAGGACCCGGGGAACATGGCTAATTTAAACAATGGGGGTTTACATGCACTTTTTAACCCCACATCCATTGCACTTGCCGGGATTACAGTAGATAATCCTCAGCATTGGACCAGAACCTTTCTGGATTCTCTTCTGGAATTTCAATTTGAAGGCCCCCTGTATTTAGTGAATCCAAAGGGAGGGGAGATCAAGGGCATAAAGGTCTATCGAAGTTTTGAAGATATACCGGGAGAGGTGGATTATGTAATCAGCACCGTGCCGGCCAGGGCAGCTCCGGGGCTTATTGAGGAATGTGCCCGAAAAGGAGCCAAGGCGGTTCATTTTTGCACTGCCGGCTTTAGTGAGACGGGTGAAGAAGAGGGCTTTAGGCTGGAGAGTCAATTAGTTGATCTTTCCCGGAGAACCGGAATCAGGGTTATAGGCCCAAACTGCATGGGCATTTACTCTCCGGGATCGCGCATGTCTTTCTGGGTAGATTTTCCCAAGGAAAGGGGGCCGGTAGGATTTATCAGCCAGAGTGGAGGCAATGCTCACGGCCTGATAAAACGCGTAATGTCGCGGGGCATTAGATTCAGCAAAGTCATAAGCTACGGCAACGCGTGCGATCTAAACGAAAGCGACTTCTTGGAATATCTCGCATCTGACCCGGAAACCGAGATAATAGGTTTATATATCGAGGGGGTAAAGGACGGGGGAAGGCTGCGCCGAGCCCTGGAAAAGGCGGCAAAGGAAAAGACCGTAATATTGCTCAAAGGAGGAACCACTGAAGGCGGAGCCAGAGCAGCCGCCAGCCACACGGGATCCATGGCCGGGAGTGAAGAGATTTGGAATTCACTATGCAAGCACCTTGGTATAATACAGGTATATTCCATGGAGGAACTCGCCGATACATTGGTCACAGCAAGGTTTATGCCTTTACCAAGGGGAAGAAGGGTGGCATTGATGGGCGCAGGCGGCGGATCCAGTGTTCTGATAACGGATGAATTCGAAAAGAGGGGCATAAAGGTTCCACCGCTTCCCGGCAAAATAATGGAAAAGATACGCAAATTTACCCCACTTGCAGGAAATATTTTGCGTAACCCCATAGACTATTCACAAACCATGATGGAATCCGAGAAACTTCTTAAAACCGCTGACATTGTTTCCCGATGGGAAGGGATCGATTTTATGATCTGGTTTCTGGACCCCAGCTGGGTTCCATTAAGTGCAATGGATCTCATGTATGAAATAATTGACGGGCTGACGGAAGAAAACAGATCGGTTTTGAAGCCAGTGGCTGTTGTAATTGAAAAGTTTACCTTTTTGGAACAGGGAAAAAAGATTAATTTGTTTACCGAAAAATGCGTTTCCTCTGAGCTTCCTGTTTATTATTCTTTTGCCGGTGCCGCCAACGCCATCAATCTGGTATTAAGTCATCATAAGATATGATTTTCATAAGGAAAAGACCTGCCGTTTCGGTTCATACCCTGGAATGCAGCCGGGCCTATGGGCCTAAAACATAGCCTTAACGGCCACCCGGCCGGGGCCTTTTGAGAAAAAAGGTTTTAGGGGTTTTTATTGATAAAAACTAAGATAGCGTATAAACTGATAGGGTATGACAGTTTCAGCGAGATCATGAACAGGATCGATTTTTTTGCACTTTGCTGAAAAGAGAACGATAAAGGCAAACTATTCGAAAGAATAGGGCGCAAAGCCACCGGCCCGGAAAAAGGGCAGCGGGGCTGCCGAGGCTCAAAATGGCCGAAAAGATAGCAGTTGAAGGGCTGATAAAGGAGATTGCGGAGCAGGTATGCGGGATGCTAAAAATCCTCGAATATGAGGTCTGTTACTGCCACGAAACCGCATACAAAAAGATGCCTGATTTTAGCCCCCGGCTATTGGAAGATCCAGCCAAGATCACGAAAAACATAATAGCATCCGGCCCTAATCTCACCATTCTATGCAATGCAAGGGGATACCTTGAGGTTATGAAATGCTACACAGAAAGTACGGATATACCCTTGCTCGTATTAACAGGGGGCGGCCCAGACCTGGTTGAAGAAGTAAAAAGATTCACCCCCTATGTGCTGGCGGTTCCCTTTAGGATAGCGGACCTTGTTAAGAGGCTGGAAAATATCCTTGCGGAAGAGTAACAGTTTCGTCTTTTCCAGCTTGAGGATCCTTGCCCGAATTTTTTCATTTTACCGGGGTTTTCAAGTTTCTGAAAGGTACAACAGGACTGAAAGGAATCAATGAAATCGAATTGTTCTGAAGCACTTCTGGATTATGTGCCCGCCTTCCAGAATACCTGGGAACCATTCATTTTTTATTATTACTTAAGAAATTCCAAGGTACACTCGAGTAAGCTTACCAGGGGCGAATTCTGGACCGGTGCAAAGAAGGCCGCCTGGGTTATAAGAAAATACGGTTGCCGCCGCGGAGACCGGATAATACATTGCTTCGGAGCCAATAATTTTTATGATCTCGCCTTTCGCCTGGGTGCTGCCATGACCGGTGCAATACCAGTTACCATAAATTGGCAGGCGGATAATATCCAAAGGATCCTCTACAAGATAGAGGTCACTGATTCCAGGCTGATTGTCACGGATTCCCATTTTAATCCTGATTATTTAAATTCAATAAAGATCCGGTTTCCACATCTGCCCCTATTTTTTTCGGATAATCTGGACACCGGGGAAGTCTTGCCCGAGGAAGACTTTGTCAGAGAACTGGAACCTGAATCTACAAGGATCATCGTATTTACTTCCGGTACAACCGGAAAGCCCAAGGGTGTTCAGTTGCCCTACAGGGCCTACCGCACAAACCGGTACACCTTCGAGGAATTTTTGCAGGTTGATCCGGAGGACCGGTTTGCGGTATTAGCAGTCAACCCTTTGCATCATACCAATTCCACGGCCATAACAGACTGGGCCATGCGCCGGCCCGGATCTCAAATCCATCTCATAGAAAGGTACAGCACGCAATTCTGGAAAATTTTGAAAGAGGTTTCCAAGAGAAATTATGATCGTCTAATTATACCCACTGTATCACGGCATTTTGATTTCCTGGAATCACTTGAGCGGGAGAGGAGACTGCCCCTTGAATTTGAGGAATTAAAGCAGGCCATGAGCAATGCAGAGTTCCTTATCGGTTCCGCCCCGGTAGGCCCAACGACCATACGCAGGCTTCGGTATTATACCGGGTGCCTGCCCCACGTAAGGTTTGGCTCAACAGAGACCTGCCTCCAGGTCATCGGAACCCCTGTGCACCTGTGTGAGGAGGCTAAGTTAAGTGCATTTAAAAGGGGGTGGGACCACCGGATAGACGGGGGGAAACTTGCAGGTTACTATATCGGCCGGCCTCACCCTCCCTTCACAGAGGCCCGCATTGTAAAAAGCCTGGTGCGGGGGAACAAGGATTTCATGAAAGACTGTGGTCCGGGCCGGGCAGGATACCTGGTTACCCGCGGAGAGAACCTGATGACCGGCTATGTCAAGGACCCGGAATCCACCAGGGATGCATTCCGGGATGGATGGTATACGGGGCTCAAGGATATTTGCTTTTATCTGCAAAACGAGGGGGACGGGGAATTGGATTATTACTGGGTTAGCAGGGAATCTACACTATTAATCCGCGGAGGGGCCAATTATTCCTATGACCAGATAAACTCGGAGTTGATTGATTTTGTTCGCCGTTTTTACCGGTTAACCCTGGATTCCTTCGACCTTGCGGTGGTGGGCCTTAGACTGGAAAGCGAACACGAGGACTCATGCTGCGTTACAGTGGAAACCAAAGACCAAAAGGCCGAGTCAAAGAGGGGAGAAATGGAGACCACTTTCAGGAAAATGGCCCCCCAATATGTTTCAAAGGGGGCCAGGCCGGATCACGTGAGATTTTCCGCTATACCCCGAAATTTCAAGGGAGCGGTTCAGGTTAAAAAACTGGCTGCGGATTTCGAAGACTGGCTGAAAAGTAAAGTACCGGTTGAATAAGGGAAACGTAAAATTTGCTGCTGGTCACAATTTTTTAGTCGTTTTCTTCCAGATGCCTCTCACTAATATGCTGAAGCTCCCGGAGGGTAAAGTCTATATCCATATCGCGGACTATAGGAAGGGAATCCCTTGCCTTTTCAATTTCTTCACGATTAATGGTAGCATGCAGAATCTCCTCTCCGGTTTCTGCCATTGCTGCGGAAAGACCAAATGGGGCCACCACCGTACTGCCCCCCCAGAAGCTCCAGCCGTGCTCATTGCCCACCCGATTGACAAACACAACGTACCCCCCGTAGATCAATGCCGGGGTGCGTATGAGCATGTCCCACGCCCTTGGGTTCATTCCCTCTATATCAAGGGCGGAGTTTGCCAAAACCACGAAGATTTCTGCATCATCCAGGGCAGCCAGGCAATGCATGGATGGATACCAGAAATCATTGCACAGGAAAAGGCCAAACCTGAAGCCCTTATAAGGAAAAACATCGAGACGCCTGCCCCTGGCAAACCTCTTCTGTTCCTCCCAAAGGCTGTAATTTGGCAGGTATACCTTTCTATGGACATGGACCACTTCTCCCCCGTCCATAAGGGCGCCTGCGTTGAAGATATGGCCTCGAGGGCTCCTTTCCACATACCCTATAATCAATGGCAAATCCCGGCTCAATTCGAGGAGCTCCTGAAAGACCAAATTATTGCGGGTGAGTGCGTACTTGGGTATTTGGTCTCCCAATGTGTACCCGCTCATGGTCAGCTCAGGGAAAATAGCTAAATCCGCACCCTCTTCAAGTGCTCTGCGATGAAATTGGCGAACCTTTTCCAGATTGGCCTCTATCTCACCCACATCCGGTGATATCTGGACAACGGCTACGTTCAATTTCGTGTTGTCCCCGGTTTTACCCATATTATTTGACAACGTTCAATTCCCTTCCTCAATAATTTACGAGATCTTATTGAAATATTTTAATAATTTACATTTGTCCTGTTAATCCAGCTTCACTAACTATATGCGTCCATAGTTCCTTTTTCCCCTGTCCGGTCATGGCGGAGAATGCCAGCGGTTTATCGAAACCCTTCCCGGAAAGAATGTCTGCAATCCGGTCCATCCGGCCCTTCAACTCGCCTTTTGATACCTTATCCGCCTTGGTAAGCACAATAATGCGTTTTATGTCTTTTTCCCTGAGCCAGTGTAAAAGCTCCAGGTCTCCTTGCCCCGGCCCCCGCCTTATGTCCATTATAACCACAACCGAGGTCAGGAGAGGCCTGCCGGTCAGGTAGATCTCAACAAGCCTTTTCCAGCCCTGCCTCGTTTCCCTGGAAACACTTGCATACCCGTAACCTGGAAGATCCGCAATGTATAAGGATTTATCCACTGAAAAAAAATTTATTAACCTTGTCTTTCCAGGCCTTGAACTGGTGTGTGCAAGCCCTCTGCGATTAAGCAATCTGTTTATAAGGGAGGATTTTCCAACATTGGACCTTCCGGCAAAGGCCACCTCCGGCCTGTCCGGCGGGGGAAATTGTTTAGAATCGTTGGCACTCTTTAAAAAAGCTGCTTCCATCTACTTGGTTTTGAGGAATTCCCCTATTCTATGGAGTCCCTTGGTTATGTTTTCTATTGAATTGGCATAGGAAAATCTGAGAAAGCCCTCGGCATTTTCTCCGAAATCGATTCCCGGGGCTACCCCTACCCCCGCCCTTTCAAGCATTTCAAATGCAAGCTCGTAGGAGTTGGCAGATATATGCCCGGCGTTTGCCAATATATAGAAGGCTCCTACCGGATCCACATTTATTCCGAAGCCCAATTTCCTGAGACCTTTTAGCATATAAAGCCTTCTACGGTTGTACGTATTCTTCATCTTTTCGATGTCCGCCCGGGCGTCATTCAACGCCGTAATACCGGCCCACTGGGATACACTGCTGGCAGAGATAAAAAAATTTTGCTGAAGCTTTTGCATGGGCCTTGTGAACTCAGGTGGAGAGATCACATATCCGAGCCTCCACCCGGTCATGGCATAGAGCTTGGAAAAACCGTTCATCACAAAGCACTTTTCCGTATATTCCAGAATAGTGTGCTCATCACCCTTATATACCAGGCCGTGATATATTTCATCGGATACCACGTAAGGCCCGAGGCGGGCTATATCTCGCATCCTTTCCGCGGAAAGAATGTTCCCGGTGGGATTTGAGGGGGAATTTATGAGCACGGCCTTTGTGTTTGAGGATATTCGGCAGGCTACCTCTTTTGGAAGAAGCTGAAACCCTTCTCTTTCCCGGGTCTTAACCAAAACACATTTTCCGCCCATATATTTAATAATATTGGGATAGCAAGGATAGTAGGGGTCGGATAAAATTACCCCGTCCCCCCTTTTCAGCAGAACGGAGAATATCAGGAACATTGCCGGGGATGTACCGGAGGTAACTATCACCCGGTCAGGCGTTATATGAACCCCGTATTTATTCAGGTAATAATCGCATATTGACTCTCTCAGTTCAGGCACTCCCAGGCTATGGGTATAATGGGTTTTCCCCTCCCTTGCCGCCATTACAGCTGCTTCTTTTATGCATTTAGGGGTATCAAAATCTGGTTCTCCTATCTCCAGGTGGACTATATCACGCCCCCGCCTTTCAAGAACATTGGCCCTTTCCAGCACATCCATAACAATAAAGGAGCGAATATCTTTGGCCCTGTCGGCAACTTCCATACCTACCTCCCCTGAGATATATATTGCGCCTTTAGATGACCTTGTTAAGGGGATATTCGATAATTCCTTCAGCGCCCCTTTCTATTAGCCGGGGAATAACTTCCCTCACAGTGTCTTTGTCCACCATTACCTCAACCGATACCCAGTCCGACTGGAAGAGGTGTGCTATAGTCGGGGATGTAAGGCTGGGCAAGATTTCTATGATCCCCTTTAGCTTTTTCTCCGGGGCGTTCATCTTCAGGCCCACAATATTCTCGGCCTTTAACGCCCCTTTTAACAGCAGGGAAATTTGCTCGATCTTGGCCCTTTTCCATGGGTCTGCCCATGCGGCTTTGTTCGCGATGAGTATGGTGTTTGATTTCATGAGCTCATGGATAATCCTCAACCCATGGGCCCTGATAGTGCTCCCTGTTTCAGTTACCTCGACAATTGCATCCGCCAGGCCAGATACAACCTTGGCCTCGGTGGTTCCCCATGAAAATTCCACCTTGACGTCTATCTTTCTCCGGGCAAAGTATTTTTTGGTAAAATTTACCAGTTCGGTTGCAATCTTTTTTCCCTGTAAGTCCGAAATGTCCCTTATATCGGAATCCGATGATACCGCCAGTACCCATTTCGCGGGATTCTGGCTGGCCTTGGAATATATTAGGTCATCCACTATTTCAACATCCGATTCATTTTCCTCGGTCCAATCCCTGCCGGTAAGGCCTGCGTCTATAGTCCCGTTTTCTACATGTATGGACATTTCCTGGGCCCTTATAAGGGAGCATGCCACTGTTTCATCATTTATATCCGGAAAGTAATTACGGTCATTTGTAGATATGTTCCAGCCGGATTTCTCGAAAAGCCTTAATGTAGCTTTTTCCAGGCTTCCCTTGGGTATGCCCAGTTTAAGCTGATTCATTTTTGTAAACCCTTTCCGGGTCAAAGACCCTTTCATCTATTATGGTTTTGTTTCCGTTTTTATCCACCCTGCCGTGAAAACAGCTTTCATACCCCAAGTGGCAAGCTGCCCCGCCTATTTGTTCGACCTTGAGCAGGACCGTATCATTGTCGCAGTCCACGAATATATCCTTTACCTTTTGTATATTGCCGGAGGTAGCGCCTTTGTGCCACAGCTCATTGCGGCTTCGGCTCCAGTAATGGGCCTCACCCGTCTTAAGAGTTATTCCCCACGCCTTTTTATTCATGTATGCCAGCATCAGCACCCTGCCGGATTTAAAATCCTGGGCAATAGCCGGAATTATCCCCCCGCCCTTTTTAAAATCCAGTTCAACCATGGTCTCCTTTCTCCAGTTTTATTTAAACTTGCAGAATGATTTATACAAAAGTTATTTTTTGTTGTCTACAGTACATTTTTTCGGTAGTCTGAATAGACATTTTTTAAGGATAATATTAAAGGAAATCTGCAAAAATGCAAGGGATCAGGGAAACAGACTTTCAAGAACTCGATTTGGTTAACAGGGGCAAGGTCAGGGATATATACAAGGTGGACGATAAACTGCTTGTTGTGGCCACGGACCGGATATCCGCCTTTGATGTGGTGATGGACGATCCTATACCGGATAAGGGGAGGATATTGAACAGGATATCGGTCTTCTGGTTTAAGAAGACCTCCTCCATTATCCAGAACCATTTTATAACCTCCGATCCCGAACAATATCCGCAACCATGCCGGCCTTACAGAGACAATCTTTATGAAAGGAGCATGTTGGTAAACAGGGCAAAACCACTGCCGGTGGAATGCATTGCAAGGGGTTATCTTTCCGGGTCGGGATGGGTGGAGTACAATAACACGGGAAGCATTTCCGGCATATCCCTGCCACCAGGACTAAAAGAATCATCCGAATTGCCGGAGCCTATATTCACCCCTTCCACTAAGGCGGAATTGGGGCTCCATGACGAAAACATCTCCTTTGAACAGACAGTTGATATGGTGGGAGAGGATATCGCAGAGGAAATAAGAAGGATCAGCCTGGAGTTATATAAATACGGAAGAGATCTGGCCTGCCGCAAAGGTATTATAATCGCTGACACCAAGTTCGAGTTCGGGCTTCTGGAAAACAGGCCTGTGCTTATAGACGAGGCCCTGACCCCGGATTCCTCCAGATTTTGGCCAATGGATAAATATGAACCGGGAAGGCCCCAGAAGAGCTTCGACAAACAATTTTTAAGGGATTACCTGAACGTCCTTGCCTGGCAAAAAAAGCCGCCCCCGCCAAAACTACCCCCGGATATAATCCGAATAACCAGAGAAAAATACATAGAAGCCCTTGAGCGATTAACGGGGGAAACCCTTTAATTATTGGCCTGTCTGTTATTCCCCGCCTCCCTTGACAATGGTACTACCGATGTTTACCATTTTTTAGTGATTTATAAAATCTTGGCCTGTACTTCTTGATAGCAGGCAAATCAGCGCAAAAAGGGGTTGAGGATATGAGGGATAACAAAACGAATCTAAACAAGGCAATGAACGGTTACAAGGAAATGGAAAAAGGCGCGGAAAATAATGAAGAAAACGAAGAAAAACCCATGGACCAAAAGGAAGGCCACAAGGGCAAACCCAAGAAATCCGGGGAAATGACCAAACAGGAACTCGTTGAAAAGTTGCACTCCGCGGAAAAGGAGGCCCAAAAACATTATGACATGTATACGCGGGCCTATGCCGAGATGGAAAATGTCAAAAAGAGAAGCAGAAAAGAAAAAGAGGAATTTGTTAAATACGCCAATGAAAGCCTGATAAAGGAAATACTCTCGGTAATCGACAATCTTGAAAATGCGATATCACACGCCAGGGACGGGGAAAATCAGGCAGGTATCGCAGAGGGCCTGGAAATGACCCTGAGCGGCTTAATGAATATCCTGCAAAAGGCAGGCCTTGAGGAAATTGAGGCGGATGGAAAACCCTTTGACCCCAATTACCACGAGGCAATGTCTCAACTGCAAAGCGATGAAATGCCCCCTGGCTACGTGGCAAAGGAATTGCAGAAGGGCTACACCCTGAATGGCCGCCTGTTGAGGCCGTCTAAGGTATTGGTATCCAGTGGCGGCCAGGAAGATGATAGACAAGATACTGAAAAATAAAATTCAATACGCAATAAAAATATTTTCAAGGAGGATGCAATGGGTAAAATGATCGGAATCGATTTAGGCACAACAAATTCATGCGTGGCTGTTATGGAGGGAGGTGATGCCAAGGTAATCACCAATATGGAAGGCAGCAGAACCACGCCCTCTGTGGTCGCGTTTACTGATAAGGACGAACGGATTGTCGGCCAGGCCGCAAAAAGACAGGCTATAACCAACCCTGAAAATACTATTCATAGTGTTAAGAGGTTGATTGGCCGCAAGTTCGATTCGGACGAGGCCCAAAAGGATTTAAAAACCGTTTCCTACAAGATAACAAAGGCAAAAAACGGTGATGCCCAAGTGAATGTGCGTGGGAAGGATTACAGCTCGGCGGAAATATCGTCCATGGTGCTGCAGAAAATGAAACAGACCGCGGAGGAATACCTGGGCGACAAGGTAACGGATGCGGCAATAACGGTCCCCGCATATTTTAATGACAGCCAGAGACAGGCCACAAAGGATGCAGGAAAAATCGCAGGGTTGAATGTTCAGAGGATAATCAACGAACCAACGGCTGCCTCCCTTGCATATGGGCTGGACAAAAAAGGAGATCAGAAGATAGCGGTATTTGACCTGGGGGGTGGAACCTTTGACATCTCTATATTGGAGATAGGCGAGGGCGTCTTTGAGGTAAAGGCCACCCATGGGGATACCCATTTAGGCGGAGAGGACTTTGACCAGAGGATAATAGGCTACCTGGCCGATGAATTCCGAAAGGATCAAGGGATCGATCTCAGAAACGATAAAATGGCGTTGCAGCGTTTGAAGGAGGCCGCTGAAAAGGCTAAGATGGAGCTTTCCGGCTCAATGGAGACGGATGTAAACCTGCCTTTTGTTACTGCTGATGCAAGCGGGCCCAAACATCTGAATATTAAATTAACCAGGGCAAAATTGGAAAACCTTGTGGATGATTTAATTGAAAAAACCGCCGAGCCATGCAGGATTGCCCTTCGAGATGCCGGTATTAAGCCGGCGGACATAGAAGCGGTAATTCTGGTAGGTGGAATGACCAGGATGCCCAAGGTGCAGGAAAAGGTAAAGGAGATATTCGGCAAAGAGCCCCATAAGGGTGTTAATCCGGACGAGGTGGTTGCAATAGGGGCTGCCATACAGGCCGGTGTATTGCAGGGAGATGTAAAGGATGTGCTCTTGCTGGATGTTACCCCGCTTTCCCTGGGGATAGAGACGCTTGGAGGTGTTTTTACCAAGCTCATAGAAAAGAATACCACCATACCCACGAAAAAAAGCCAGATATTTTCAACCGCGGCGGATAATCAGCCTGCGGTTTCCATTCATGTACTGCAGGGTGAAAGGGAAATGGCAGCGGACAATAAGACCCTGGGCAGATTTGAACTGGTGGGAATTCCTCCTGCACCCAGGGGTGTTCCCCAGATAGAGGTGACCTTTGACATAGATGCAAACGGGATTGTCCATGTATCCGCCAAGGACCTCGGCACAGGAAAAGAGCAATCCATCAAGATAACGGCCTCCAGCGGACTCACGGAGGATGAAATCGATAAATTGAAAAAAGACGCAGACCTGCATGCAGAGGAAGACAAGAAAAAGAGGGATCTTGTGGATTCGCGAAATGCAGCCGATTCTCAAATTTATGCAACGGAAAAATCACTCAAAGAGGCCGGGGATAAGGTGGACTCCAGCACCAAGCAGGAGATAGAAAGCGCTATAAGCAACCTTAGAAAGGCCATGGAAGGGGACGATGCAGCAGAGATAAAGCGGTTATCGGATGAATTGAACCAGGCCTCCCACAAGATAGCAGAGGTACTCTATCAGCAAGCAGCCCAGTCACAAGCGCAATCAGACCAGGGTCAGGGTACGGCAGGAACGGGGGGTGAATCCGGATCGGAAAAAAAGGAGGAAGAGGAGGTAGTTGACGCGGACTACGAGGAAGTAAAGGATGAAAATAAATAAAATATCCTATATCTACAGGGCCATTACTATATCTTTAGCAGTGATGACCCTTTTTCTTTTTTCATGCGAGAGAAGGATACCATTAAAAAAGCCCCCGCCCATAAAAAAACCCGTTGAAAAAGAGGCTGAGGAGAGAGAGGTTGAAGATCACTTTTCCCGGGCGGAGAAATACTGGGCAAAAGGGCAATTCGATAAGGCCCTGGCGTCTTACGAAAGTTATCTCAAAAAATTCCCGGCCGGAGACAGGGCCAACGATGCATTGGCCAAAAAGGCGGAAATATTTTACAAAAAAGGTAAATATGAAGATGCCCTGCCCATCTTTTTACAGATTGTGAACGAATACCCCCTTAATGAAAAAAGGGCCGATATCCACTTGTTTATCACCAAGACCTATTTTCGTCTCAATGATTACTCCGAATCAAGGCTTTCCGCGTTGAGATGGCTGGAACTTTATAAAAATTACCCTGGAAAAGAGCCGGATATATATTCCGTTTTGGGCCATAGCTTAAAGGAACTGAATAATTATCCAAGGGCGTTTTTCTGGCTGGTTAAGGCGTTGGACCCCCCTTATACAGGAATGGAAGAAAGGAAGGGGATAGAAGAAGAAATATCCGGTCTTATATCCGAGGTGAAAGAGGAAGAGGACCTAAAAAAGATGTTAGAATATGCAAGGGGTAGCAGATTCATTAAGCCCGTCTATTACAGGCTGGCCCTCTTTTTGGTTTCCTCGGGCCGGTTAGAGGAGGCCCGTGACGCAGCACTGAAAATAGTGAGCTTATCCCCTGAGGGTGAATGGGCACTTAAGGCCAAAGAACTGATTCGGGGGATACAAAGGAGATTAGAGGTAAGCCCATCGGTTATTGGTTGCCTTTTGCCTTTGACCGGGCCTTTTAAAATATATGGCGAGGGGGTGCTGAAAGGCATTGAGCTTGGTATGGGACTATTTCAGCAGGATCCAGGACAATCCCCTCTTTTAGAACTTGAAATAAGAGATACTCGGGGAGATCCCGAGACCGCAATAAAGGCCGTTACAGAACTTGCAAAGGAGGAAAAGGCCATAGCCCTTGTAGGCCCACTTATCAGCAAGGTATCGGAGGAGGCCACGGAAAGGGCCCAGGAGCTTGGGCTTCCAATCATAACTTTGAGTCAAAGCGAACACATAACCGGTAAAGGGAAAATGGTTTTCCAAAACTGTCTTACCCCGGAAGATCAGCTTAGAAGCCTGATAAAAAAGGTGATGGGGGAGATGGGGATGACCCGGTTCGCTATCCTGTACCCCGAAAACGCCTATGGAAAATTCTTTATGGAAAAATTTTGGGACAAGGTTGAAGCCAGGGGAGGCGAAATAACAGCGGTGGAATCCTATAATCCTGAGGCAACGGATTTTGCCGAGGAGATAAAAAAGATAGCCGGTCTTTATTCCCTTGAAAAACAGTCCGGGGGTGGAGATAACCAAAAAGAAGAATCCGGGGAGGATTTGAAACCTATCATCGATTTTGATGCCATATTTATACCCGACGGATATAAAAGGGCCTCGCTCATAGCATCCCAGCTGGCATTTTACGATGTAGTGGGGATACACCTTCTGGGGACAAATCTTTGGAATTCCCCCAAATTAATAGAGATAGCCGGAGATCATGTGGAAGGGGCGATCTTTCCTTCGGGTTTTTTCCCCGGAAGCGGATATAGAGATGTGGATTACTTCGTTGATCAATACAGGGCCAATTTCGGACATGATCCCGGGCTACTCGCAGCCATAGGATATGATACAATAAAAATAATAAGAAGGCAATTGGCCCCCGTTATACGCACCAGGGATGATTTTCAATCCGCATTGTCAAAGATGGATGAGTTCCATGGGGTAACAGGACCCCTGTATTTTGATACCAGCAGACAGATAAAAAGAGAACCTCTTCTTTTAACGGTCAGGGGAGGGCACTTTCTCCCGGTCCCCTGAAAATGATCCGGGATATAATTTCGATTTGAGACCTTTGTACCAAAAAGTAGGGCCTGCTTTCCTGCTTATCACTTTCCAGGTTCCAGGTTCACAGTTCAAGGTTAAAAAACATATTATCCCTTCCGACGAACTTAACTCGAAGTATTAATAAAGTTCGTTTTTCATAGGATGCCGCTTGCGGCATAAAATAGCTTTTTAACAAATACCCAGGTTCCCTCCCCCCGGGGAGAGTGCAAAGAAAAAAAGGGGGAGTTGCGCAAAAGTCTCTGCCTCTATCCCCCTTTACAGGCCATTTCTATGTCTTTTATATATGCATCAATTCCCTTTACTATGCCGGTTGCCACTCTGTCTAAATAACCGGCACTTTTGAGCCTTCGGTTTTCAACCGAATTCGTAATGAACCCTATTTCCACCAGTATAGCGGGCATCTCCGCGCCTATCAGCACATAAAAGGGGGCCTGTCTTACCCCCCTGTTCTTTAATTTGTATCTTTTTTGCAATTCATCCAACATTCCCTTTTGTACGAATTCAGCCAGCCTGCTCGATTCGTTGATCTTTGTGTTGAGCATCAGGCTGTTCAGAATCAACTGAAGGTCGCTTATGTTCTTACGGGATGTCGCATTTTCTCTGGCGGCCACGTTCATGCTCTCCTCGTCCAGGGCTATATTCAGAAAGTATGTCTCTATTCCCTGTACCGAGTGATTTCTGTGGGCATTTGCATGGAGGGATATAAATAGATCGGCCTTTTTCATGTTGGCTATGGCCGTCCTTTTTTCAAGGGGCAGGAATACATCCTTTTCCCTGGTAAGTATGGTCTGGCAGTTCAGTTTATTTCTGAGCTTTTCTGAAACTATTTTTGCCAACCTAAGAACAACATCTTTTTCTCTGAGCCCGTTTTTTCCTGCGGCCCCGCCATCCCTGCCCCCGTGGCCCGCATCTATAATTACACGCCTTACTCCCAGGCCTAACTGCCTGGCCAAGGAGACTTCTTGTTTCTTGGGGATATTTTTATTAGCCTCTTTTCTTTCAACCGGTTTTTTGGCCGCTACCACCTCCACCGGCTTTTGCCTTTTATTTTTTCCCTGCACGTCTACTACAATCCTGAATGGGTCATGAAGGTGAAAAATTTTATAGTCCTTCATATCCTCTATATCCAAAACCACCCTTACGGTTTCCCTGTCATATTGACCGGCCCTCGCCCTTCTGAGTAAACCATCTTTTATCGCTATTGGGCTTTCAATATTTTTGCTTATGCAGGCATCTCTTAGGTCGATAAAAAGCCGCCTCGGTTTTTCATGTTCAGGATCTTTTTTTAATAGGTGTTCCTGGTACTCCGCCTGTTTTTCCAGGTCGATCACCACCCTTGTATAAGTAGGAGTGGACCAGTGACGGACATCGTTTACCATGGTCAACCGTTTCAATTCTTCTTGCTTCTCTTTAGACGCTGTTTTTGGTGGAGTTTTTTTTCCCAGCACTACTTCGAGTTTATCCATCATGCCACAGGCCTCTTTCTTTGCATCTCCGTCGGGAAATTTTATTTCTACCTTGAGAAATTCAAGATAGGCCTGGGCAGGCTGCTTTTTATACTTGTAGAATATTTCACCTAATTGGTATTGGGCATCATCTGCCAGATGGTGGGAGCTATACCGGCTTACGAGTTCCCTGTATAACGATATGGCATTTTCTATATCTGACCCCCTTCCGGAATAACCATACAGGCCTGCCCACAAGTGTCCTGCACTGTACATAGCATACACCGCTTCACTGGATTCGGGAAAGTCATGGTAAACACTTTCATATTTATCCAGACACCTTTCCCAGTTGTGCCTGTATTTCTTTTTGGAACTGGATTTGTACAGTTTTTCCTTGCAAACTTTTGCGTCTTCTAAAAGCGCTTTGGCAGACTTTTGGGAGGCAAGGGCAATTGAGGAACAAAAGAAAACAAGAATCAAGGATAGATTAAATACTCGGAAGGATAACTGGTATCTTTTAAATAGTTTTCTAAAAATCATTTATCACCTTGAACCCAAAGTACGGGTTTAGTCTCACTAAGGGATAAAAGTGTCTAAGACGGCAATTTGTCATCCGGATATATCTCTATAATATTTATCGAATCCCACCTAAGGCATTGGGGGCACTTCCAGACAAGCTTTCGGGGTTTAAAACCGCAATTGCTGCATTGAAAATTCAAAAAAGGAAAATCCAGTCTCGAAAGCAACTGGTTGTAGGCTGCAAGTGCCTCTTCTTTTCTGTTATTCTCCAAAAGAATTTCCCCCATTAATTTCCTGGCCCCCAGAAAAGTGGGTGAGATGACGATAGCTTGCTCAAGCTGTTGTAATGCGGAATCAACATCTCCCTTATTGTAAAAACATCTGGCCAGGGCCAGGTGGGCGAAACCATCAGAATCCTTTCCGGAGGCCTGCCTCAAAAAATCTTCTACGGGCTTTAAATTCTTTATCTTGGGGTAAGCCTTATCCAATCTCTGATAGGCAAGAAAAACGAATTTGGGAGAAATAGCCGCTACTTTGCTCCACATGGAAAAGGCCCTTCTGTGATCGCTATGATCGAAATACAAATCCCCCAGATGAAGATAGGCATCAACGCAGCCCGAGGAAATAGAGATTGCCTTTTTATAGGCTCTTTCCGCGGATAAAAAATCTCCGTTTACTTCGTGAACCTTGCCCATCTCAGTTTGTTGATGAGCCAAAATATGCCGGTGTTCGCCCTTGACCAGCCTTGAGATGGATTGCCTGGTCTTAAATGCATTAGCCCAGTCCCCGAGGTCTTCATAGATTCTCTCCATCTGCTCCAGGGCACCAATGTTTTTGGGGTCTGCACCAGAGACCTCCTGAAAGGCTGAAAGCGCACGGCTTAAGAATCCCCCTTTTTTGTAATCCAAACCCAAATCAAATATGGCCCTTAATCTTATTTCATTATCCAGATTAGGCCTTAGAATTATTCCCTGCCTGATCCTTATCGCCCTTTCTATGTCCCCCCTGGATCTGTAGAGGTTTCCCAGGGCGATATAGGTCTCTACTGTATCGGAATTGATTTGCACGGATTTTGTAAACTGTTCAATAGCCTGATCCGGCTCATTGGAAAGTATATGATGGATACCCTTGAAAAAGGCCCTGTCGCCCTTGTCCAATTTGTCCTTGAGGCCCTTGGCGTGCTTGGTCCTGAACAGTGTGGCTGTCAAAACACCCCCTGTAAAAGCGATGGCCAGCCATATAAAAAACTCTAAGGTATGAAGATTAAGCCAGTATCCTATATCTGTCCACATATAAAAGTAAAAGGGCCTCCATTAGGTAATCAGACATCATTTCGCCCCTCGTCATTCTGTGTACCATTCCCCACCTCTTTTTCCACAATAGGCAAATTCCTCAGGGAATTCAACTCCTTCTCCATCTCCCTGCTTTCCTTGGCAAGTTTCTTGGTTTTCTTTTTCAGCTTAAACCGTTCTAACATGCCAAAAAGGCTCGCAATAAGAATGCCCAGCAGAAACACAATTATCATAACAAAATAGAAAGACATCTGAGGCGATTCGTAAGACCAGAACATTAGATTAATCTTAAAGGTCAATGTCTTGGATAACTCCCCCAGATTTTCCACCACGAGGATCACCACTAGCAGCATTACTAAAATGCTTATTATAGCCCTTATATGTTTCATAATCCCTCCCAGTAATAATAGCTGATTTGTCGAAATCTATTCTGATTGCAGTTCCCTGAAAAGCGGTAATAATCTTTCATAGGTGGCCTCCAGGTGTTCGGGTATCACCCTGGTCTCGCCCAGTACGGTCATGAAATTGTTATCCCCGCTCCACCTGGGCACCACGTGAAAATGAATATGATCCTCTACCCCTGCCCCTGCTACATTTCCCAGGTTTAAACCTATGTTAAATCCCTGTGGATTCATGACCTTTTCTAAAATGTTGATACATTTATCTACCAGGTTCACGAGGTCGAGTTTTTCCTCTGCCGGCAGGGAATGGAGGTCGGAAACATGGCGTACTGGTGCTACAAGGAGATGACCGTTGATGTATGGATACCTGTTCATGAGTGCAAGGCTGCAAGCTCCAACATGCAATATAAGTCTTTCCCTGTCCCTGCTTCTGTCCTTCCCCGGGCAAAATATACATCCCTCATCTTTGGAGGCTGATTCAATGTACTCCATTCTCCAAGGCGCCCAAAGAACCTTCATCATTACTCCCTAAACCGGAAATATGCTTCCTTCTATTTTATCATTTATCTCCAGGATCCCGACGGTATTTTTGCCCGAAATCCTAAATCCGCAAGCAGTGCCTGGATTAAAAAAAATAATTCCGCCTCTGGTATGGTTTACTGGGGTATGAGTATGCCCATAGACGATGCAATCCACGTCATCAAATTCCGGCCTTATCTTTTTTTCCATGCCGAAGGGTGCTCCCCATCCATGTATCAAGCCCAGGCGTATCCCTTCCAATTCTATTACCTGCTTGGAAGGGAGGTTTTTCTTGACCTCAGGATTGTCCATATTCCCCTGGACCGCATACAAGGTTTTTTGCCGGCTCAAAAAATCAGCTATGTCCATACTTGTCAAGTCTCCGGCATGAAATATCATATCCACGTCCGAAAAGTACTTCTTGCACATGTCTTTTAAATGATTATTTACCTGTTTCAGATGTGTATCAGATATAACCCCAACTTTCATTCTACTGTCCTCTATGCATGAACTCCATGAGTATAGCAAAATATGATAAAAATACAAGATCAAATGGTTTTTGTATTAGAGCATGGATTGTACATTTCTTTGTATAGTTAATCTCTTTGTCCAAAAATTGTAATTTTAGCTTAATCGCCATATTTACAAGGTCTTATATGATCAAGGCTTGTTTTCTCAGAAAATACTGTTACAATTTTGTTACAAAGTAAAACCATCGGCACATTAAAACGAGTGGGCATTTATAAGATTATACATGTTATTTCGAGATGTTAGAGCATGCAATAGATAATATTTATATTATGGCAAGTAAATTGCATATTTATTAAATGAAATAAGAAAAGAAATATCTCTTTTCTCCTAACAAAAAACCAGCCTGAAACGGCTGGTTTTTTGTTTAGTAACCGAATTTTTTCAAGGCCCTGGTATTCTTGCTCCAATTTTTTTCCACCTTAACAAAGAGGTCAAGGTATACCCTGTGTGAAAAGAGCCCCTCTATTTCCACCCTCGAATCTTTACCTATCTTCTTAATGGTTTTCCCGTTTTTCCCTATAATTATTTTCTTTTGAGATTCTCTTTCCACGTATATAACACCCGTTACTACGAGCAGGTTCCTCCGCCTGTCTTCCTCCATCCTTTCAATCAAGACCGATGAGGAATAGGGCAATTCCTGCCTTGTCTCAAGAAATATCTTTTCCCTGATGGTCTCGGCTACCAGGAATTCCTCGGATTTATCCGTCTTTATATCCGGCGGAAACAGCCGCGGTCCCTGAGGCAAATACCTTTTTATCTCCTTCTTTAAGATGTCAAGTCCGTCCCTGCGAAGAGCGGATACAGGTATCACTGCGGCAAAGGGGTAAAGACTGTCATATGCCTGAATTAGGGGCAACAGGTTCTGCTTTTTTATGAGGTCTATCTTGTTTAAGGCGAGCATTGTGGGCTTATCTGTTTTTTTCAACTGCCTTAAGATGATCCCTGTCTCATCATTGCTATAAGGGGATTCAGGCCCTACCATAAGAAGGATAATATCTACCTCACTGATGGAAATCTTGGCGGATTCCACCATGCTTTTATGCAGCACGGACTTGGTAGGATGAATGCCAGGGGTATCCATAAACACCATCTGACAGTCCCCTTCATTATAAACCCCCAAAATCCTGTTTCTGGTGGTCTGGGGCCTTGGTGAGATTATGGACAGTTTTTCCCCCAGAATCCGGTTTAACAATGTGGACTTCCCAACATTTGGAGGTCCGATAATGGCTATAAAGCCTGACTTGAATTCCTTTCCCATCACATCCCTAATTTTTATCACTCGAAGATCTGGATGAGCTCGCGAGAAGATGCGCCATCCTAATGGGTTCCGGTATTCTGAAAGCGAGTGAAGTGTTCAGCACAAACCGTATACTTTCCATGAGGGTTATCCCATGGCCCGGGGATACAAAAACCGGTTTTACTCCTTCCTTTGTTCTGAGTGCGGCCCCGACCACCTTTTCCTTGTGCCTTATATATTCATGGGCCCCCCTGTGTTCCTCCACGGGAAAAAATCCGCCCACTAGGGGATCCTTTGCACACCCAATGGTAGGCTTGTTTAGAATGACCCCAAGGTGTGAGGCGAGACCAATGCCCCTGGGGTGTGCTATTCCATGCCCGTCACAGAGTATCAAATCCGGATCACATTCTATCTTTTTAAGCACGGCAATAAGGGCCGGTATTTCCCTGAAGCCCAAAAATCCAGGAACATAGGGAAAGCCGGCTTCACCTTCAGAACACTTCTCCTCTATCCTTGCCAGTGATGGAAATTCAAGTACCACCGCCCCGGCCCATACCGCATTGCTTTTTCTGGAATAGGCCAAGTCCAGGCCTGCAATATACCCGACCCGGTTATACATAACGGTCAGGGAAACTTTATTTTTTAAATGCTCTTGTATGCGAACCGCTTGTTTGTAAGAAACATTCCAGGAATACAATTCTGGAATCTCCATTACAGTTTATATCCTCTCCAGGGTGGTATATCCCAGATGAAGCAGTTTGGTGCCCCTGTCTTGAAAAAATACCTCCACCTTTTCAGTTCCCAGGAACTTGGAAATCACCCCTTTCCCAAAGGCAGGATGAACGACCCTGTCGCCCGGTCTCAGTTCAGATAGATTACCCGCAACTTTTTCCATGCCTGCTGCACTGTATGAGAAACCAGGTCCATCAGGAGATACACCGTTTAAAACATAGGAATGGTGATTGATCACCTCCTGGGGAAGCGCCCTGATAAAAGAGCTGGCCCTTCCTTTGAACTGTCCTCTTATGGCTCCCGGAAAACCGCCTACAATTTCCTCGCCGGGATAAGCCATTATTACTTTATCTTTCGCCCTGGTGGCGGCAACATAAAGCAGCCTCAACTCTTCCTCCAGCTTTTCTGTCTTAATTAAGGATCTGCCTGGCGGAAAACGTCCGTCCAGAAGCCATATTATGAACACAACCCCCCACTCGAGGCCCTTGGCGGAATGAATAGTGGACAGCGTAAGGCAATCCTCCCTGTCCGCAGGCCTAACATCCGCGGAGCTGGTGGGAGGCTCAAGGGATATATCGTCCAGAAAATGTTTTACAGTTTTGTATCTGCTCGCCATGAATACCAGTTGTTCCAGTTCCTGCTGCCTTCTGGGAAAGTCATCGAATTTTTCCTTTAAAAAGGACTCGTAGTATTGGACTGCGAGTTCCACCGCCCTGCCTGGACTTAAATCAGGTTTGGAAAGTTTGCCCATAAGGCCGGCCAACCTTGCAAGACCCTCCTTTTCCTTGTTGGCCTTGGGCCACTCGTATAGTCTGCTCAAGGGTATATTCCCGGCCCTAATCCATTCTATAATGGCCTGGCTTTTTTCCTGCCCTATGTTTTTCAGCAGTCTCAGCAGCCGGCCCCAGCTGAGTATGTCCCCCTTGTTGATTATAACCCTGAGATGGATCAGAACATCCTTTATGTGAGCGGATTCCATGAATTTGAATCCCCCGTATTTGGCAAAGGGTATATTGCGGCGTACAAGTTCAAGCTCCAATTCAAAGGAGTGGTAGCCCGCCCTGAATAGGACTGCTATATCATTCAATTCTCTGCCCTCATCCATAAGTCTCTCTATGGTCCTGCAAACATAGAGCGCCTGATTACGTTCCGTGCCTGTATCCACGGACAAAGGCAATTCATCGCCCTTTCTTCTGGTATACAAGCACTTGGTATATTTCTGACTCGCCTGCGCCATGAGGGCATTGGTCATGTTTAGTATGGGTTGTGTGGAACGGTAGTTTTCCTCCAGCCTTATAACCCTGGTTTCAGGAAATAGGTCCGGAAAGTTGAACATATTTTTAAAATCCGCCCCCCTGAAGGCATAAATTGATTGTGAATCGTCTCCCACGGCCATTACGTTTCTATGAAAGGAACCGAGATAATAAATGATGCCCGCTTGAATGGTATTTGTATCCTGGTATTCATCCACCATTATATATTTATATTTGCGTGACAGTTTCAGGCAAACATCCCGGTGTTCCTTCAAAAGGGTTCGCAGGAAGAGCAGGAGGTCGTCAAAATCCATCAGGTTATTTCTGGCCTTATATTCCCGATAAGCTCCATGTAAATGCTCTATTTGGGAAAGGAGGGGTAAAAAATGAGGGTATTCCTCATCCATGACTGCTGAAACCGGTCTTTCCAGATTGGCTGCCTTGCTTAAGATATTGGTAACGGTAGAAGCCTTGGGAAATCTTACAGGATTCTTTTCTGTGTTCAATTGTGATACCAATGAGCGGACGGCCTCCTCCATGTCAGACCTGTCCATGATAATAAAGGAAGGACTGAACCCCAATTTTCTCGTATTTTTCCTCAAAACTTCTCTTGCAAGTGAATGGAAGGTGCCGCCGGAAACCATCCTGCACCTGTCGTCGGAGATTGCAGCCGCCCTTTCCAGCATTTCTCTAGCCGCTTTTCTGGTGAAGGTAAGAAGAAGGATCTTTTCGGGCTCAACCCCTCTTTCTACCAGCCACGCAACCCTGTATACCAGAGTTCTCGTCTTTCCGCTTCCTGCTCCGGCGATTACCAGAAGAGGCCCATCGGGTGCGGTTACCGCCTCCAACTGGGACTTATTAAGTATTTTTTCGTATTCGATATTTGTCATGTTCCTTTCTATTTTAAGGCCACCTAATAAAACAGCGTCAGGGTCATATAGACATAAATAACATACAGGCCCAGAAGAATAAAACCTTTTGGTCTTCCCACTCTGTATTTTATTCTCATACAAATAAGCATGGTGGAAACGATGATTATCATCCAGGGAAAGGCAAAATGGATAATCTTTTTTTCAACAATTATAGGATTAACTATTGCTGATACTCCTATAATCCAGAGCACATTCAGAATATCCGCTCCGATGATGTTTCCCACTATAATACCTCCTTCTTTTTTGGCCGCGGCGGAGATGCATGTGCTTATTTCGGGCAAAGAAGTGCCCACCGCTATTGCAGAAAGCCCTATAATGGTCTCCGGAACCCCGAATATGCCGGCAATATTTACAGAGGACCATATGACCAGCCTGCTGGATACTATGACTACCGCCAACGCCAAAAGGAAGACAACAACCTGTTTGCCCACAGACTGATTCCCGGCTTCAAGGGGAGGATCTGCGTCGTTCCCGGCAGCCGATCTCCTGCGTTTAATTTCTGCCTTGAGGATGTAAAGGATATAAAGGAAAAGTATGATAACCAAGATCAAGCCCTCGGCACGTGAAAACTTACCGTCCAGTGAGAAGACGTAAGACAAAAGATCAATAGATATGAGAAAGGGACCCGCAATTAACAGATATTTTTTATCCACCGCTATAGGAGTTACGGAGATTATGGCTGCCAAGGCCATGGCCAGTGCATCGTCACAGATGACAGATCCAAGCGCATTTCCGAGTGCTATTTCCGGATGGCCCAGGTATGCAGACTGCACTGATACCGCGAACTCCGGTGCGGTGGTGGCAAAGGCCACCAGCACTATACCTATAAAAATCTTGGGGAGCCTGAGTATCTCCGCAAGATTGACCGCACTGTCCACGAAGTAATCCGCACTCCTGGCAAGGATAAAGAATGAAAACGCCAAAACAAGGATATTCAGGTACAGATTCATGCTTCCAATTAAATCCCTATAGCCCTTATGATAAAAAAGAAGAGCCCCAGGATAATAAGCAAGAACAATACAAAGGGAATGGTAAAGGCGATCAGAACCCTTACATAAGAAGTATTATGGACATATTTGAGCCCTATAAACTGAACCAAGGCTCTCCAGACCCAGGCTATTGGGCCCCCTATGAAGGGAATCAGATTCCAAACACTGGTTGCCTGTGAATATGAAACAACCCTGAAAGTGGCTTCAAATCCATTTCCAACCCCTTTAACCAGAAACAGCAAAAAATGAATTACCAGGCTGGATAAGATAATATTGATCAATACCAGCAGAGGACACAAAAAGATAAGCGCCAGAAACACAGTGGGAAATTTCAATGTTCCGATAATGTGGGAGGTATGGCCAATCGGTCCAATGGCCACAAAGAGGAATTCACAGAAAAGTGAAAACATTCCAGCGATTGAACCTACCAGCAGGCCAAATGCCAGAGGCTCTTTAAATCCAGCCCCTACCGGCATGGGGCAAAAGAATTCCTTTGGTGCGAATAAGACTTCCTTTAGAGTTTGCTTTATGCCTTGCCATAAACCAAGCTTTTCTCTCCTTTCCCAGGGCGTACCGTTAGTACTGCCGTTGTTTTCCTCATTTGTCTGTTCCCTTTTGAACTCAAACTGGTGCCCGCATCTTGGGCATCTTACCCTCTTAGCGCCTGTAGGTATCCTCTGTTCAGGGATATCTTTTGTAAAATTACACCGGGGACAGCTTATCTTCACCATAAATCACTTCCGTTTTTATGATAGTAGAGTACCTCCCGGTTTATACCCATTGGAAATATTTTTCAATATTATAAACAAAAAACCTCTGTGATTTTTTACGAAGCCATCAATAATTAATCCATCTCAACCATGTGTTCATCCATAAAATCCACGCGCCTTATGCTGCCCTTTACGAATCTCTTTTCTCCGAGAAGATTGAAAAGAAAATAGCCGTCTCCTTCTGCTTCCATTCCTGCTACATCCCGCATAACCTCTTTTTTTCCTGCATCGGATTCGATATAGACAGTGCTTAAACACATAATCACCTCCGGATTCATGAAAAGGAGCACGCTTTGCAAAAACTGTCAAACAATACCAAGGTCCCGGAAGGAGATATCTCTATGTTTCTCTAAAAATTGTCAAACCACCAAAGACAGATTTAGGCGCACCTTGAATTACCGATTTTTTCTGGCAAAATCGCTTCCTTTTCCGAGGCCTTATTTCCTGCCGCCTGATTTACTTGAGGGTGGCCTTAACAGGATTGGGCTAATTTATAACCTGATACTACCGCTGTAAAGATATCAAGGGGCTCCCTTGCATCTCCGATTATTTCGATTGCGGGAACGATTTCTCGGATTTCCTCATTCGGACCGGGTGCGGATAAGGTACCCGAGGACAAAATAACCGTGTTGAAAGGATCCAGCGACTTCTTTTCCCCATCCTGCTCTATTTCAACCTCTTGGGGCAGGAAACTTTTCACCGTAGCATGAGGCATAAGCGTGACCTTTTCAATTTGTCCAATCCTTGCCAGTGCGAGATTCTTAGTAATCATTTCCATCATGCCCCCGATAGGGTCGGTCCGCTTTGTGGCGACCACCTCATATCCCTGTTTGCCCAGTTTTTCTACGATCTCAAGGCCGGTTCTCCCGGCCCCGATTACCAAGACCCTCGGTCCGTACACCTGCTTTTCACCCCTAAAAAACTCCAGGGATGTCATAGTATACTGATCATCAAGACCTTTTATTTCGGGTATATTCTGCAAGGCGCCGGTTGCCCATACAAGAAGATCCGGCATGTATTCCCTCACAAGTTCAGGATCTACTGTCCTGCCCATAATTATCGAGGTACCGCTATTCTTCAGGGTTCGCTCCAGCCCGTCCAATCCATCTTTCATGGGTTCCTTGCCCGGTGCCTGCCATGCAAGGGCGAATTGGCCTCCTAGGATGTTTTCCTTCTCAACAAGGGTAACTTGATGGCCCCGTTTTGACAGAAAGATGGCCGCGCTCATACCTGCAGGGCCTCCTCCGGCTATCAGCGCCTTCAGGGGATTATCGGTGCTTTCCAGGGCTGGTAACCCAACCTCCGGATTCACGTTGCACCCAAGGGGGTTTCCGTTTTTTAAACGATGGAGGCAGCCCTGGAGGCAATACCCGCAATATATGATATCCTCGTCTTCCTTTTGCCTCCACTTTTCTAACAATTGAGAATCTGCGATCAGAGGTCTTCCAACTGCTGCCAGATCCGCAATATTATTTTCTACTATTTCTTCAATCCTTTTCTTTCTGCCCATCCTTCCTGCTGCTATGAGTGGCAATGAAGTTTGTTTGCGGACCCATTTCAATGCATCAATCTGGGGTTTTTCCGGAAGACTGCCGTGATGGAAATACCAGGGCGGGCTGAAGCAGGAATTGCCCATGCTAACATGAAAGGCGCTAACGCCGGACTTTTCCGCCAAGTTCATGCATGACAACAGATCCTCCTGACTTATGCCGAATTCGGGTGACATCTCATTTCCGGATACCCGTACCATAAAGGGGGTATCCGGGGCACCTTTCTTCACAGCAGAGAGAACCTCTTTTGCAAAAAGCACTCGGTCCTGGCCGTACCGATCTTCTCTTTTGTTTATCTTGGCGTTTAAAAACTGGGATATTAGGTATCCGTGTCCTGCCTGAATCTCCAGCAGGTCGAAGCCAGCCTCTGCTGCCTTTTGCGCAGCCGACCTGTAACCGGCAATGATATTTTTTATCTCTTCCTCGCTCAGGATTTCTGATTCCTGGCCTGTAGCGGCACAGGTAATATCAGAACAAGACTTTGGTTTTGTTTTTGTGGCCATAGGGTTTGCAGCAGCACCGGCATGGTTCAAATGAAGACAGGCAAGGCGGCCTTCATCGTGGATTACCTTTACGATCTTTTCGAACTCTCCGCTGCTTGCAGGCATATGAATACAAAGCTGTTTCGGATGCTCCCTTCCCTCTGGCGTTACCGATACAGGTTCCAATATGACCACCGCAGGCCCATTTTCTGCTATTTGTCGGTAGAAAACCAGCTGCCGGTCACTTACAGTGCCGTCAGGGTTTCCATAGGCTAGCTTGATAGGAGGAAATACAAATCTGTTGACCAGCTCCAGGCTTCCAAGCGTAAATCCATCAAACATATTTTTCATAATAAACTCCTTTCAGGTATATTGCTTTTCCTCTTATATTACCTCGTCTTCCTTAAGTTTCTCCTTAGGTTATCATTCGCGCAGCAGTTCAAGCTCTTTTATTGTTTTTTCAGCCACTATCTTTTCCTTGTTAAAATGCCTTATCATTCGTTCAAGACATTTTTGTTGTTCCTCCGAATTTCCGAAATATTTTTCACATGCTTCCATGAAGTCTTTTGTCTCTTCTATGTTCGTCTTTACTTCATTAGGAATCTTTTCGCTGTCATGTCTTACTGCTTGCTGATCACAAGCATCATGGCACCTGCCACAATGAATGCAGTCATCCATATATATTTCCGCCACCTCATCTTCCATCACTATGGCATCTACAGGGCATTCCTCTACACATACCCCGCACCCTATACACATATCCTTGTCCACCCATGGCATTGTTAAACCTCCTTTGCAAAAAAAGTTAATGATAATCACGGCGGGTTAAATGCCTATTGTATAACAGGCCAGTCCTACCAAGAGCCCCACAGTGAAATTAATAATTTTAACAAAAATAAAACTTCTTTTTGACTCCGCCAGCAGCGGGAGCATTCCATGGCCATCCTGCACCACGGAGCTCGAAAGAAGAATACCAAAAGGTATTGTTCCCGCGTTGAAGAGGGTTACAAACATCAAATGGGGCCCTGACTCTGGAATAATCCCAACAAGGCAGGCAATCACCATAACCGTAAGGTAATTTGCCTCTATCCAGGCCCCAAGCTCTAAATAATCGAGCAAGATATGCATGATTAACAGGGCCCCGAATGCCCAAAAAAATACCCTTGGTACATGAACCTTAACTATATGTTCCCAGAGATGCTCTTCAAAAAAATGTTCGGGAACAGTGGAAACAATAAAAAGGGAGAATAATGAACCGATAAGGAATGTTATCTTTATCCAGTTCCATTCCGGGGGACCCAATTGATTGGTCAATAATCCTGCAATAAATAATATCAAGACAATGATCAATAATCCACGCTGAGGGGAAAAATTTTTTAATTGACTTAAAATTTTACCCTTTGGAAAACAAACACACCTTTCCTCCTCATGCACTTCCAGGTTCTTTTTTACCTTTTCTATGATAAATGAGCTTTTTTTAAATAAGATGTCACTTAGAAATCCCGCAATAATCCCCACTGCAAAAAGGATAAGCATCATAAGGAGTGCCTTCTCCGGAAACATTGACAGCATCACGTAGGCTTCATCACCGCTTGTTGCGATCATAACAGTTACCAAGGCACCAAAACTGACTACGTTATGGGTATAAAGGGCCACAACAGAGAATGCACCGAGACACCCGGGAGTAGCACCGAGCAAGGCGGCTAAGATGTATTGAAGCCATCTGGATTTCTGCAATGAATTTTGCCAGCTTCCCTGGGTCTGGATATTAAGATACTCAATGGCGAGCATCATCACGAATACGAAGCTGGTAATCATTAAGGCATGTTTCAAAGATTCAATGATTATCGAGACCATCTAATCAACCGGGGCGTTCGGTTTCTTTTTTCTCAGCTCATCCAGTTCACTCTTTTTCTCCATGATAGCTATCTCCAATTCCTCAATAGCCAACATCTGTTCCGGCCGCACAGAATGAGCGGGAAGCGAGGCCTCCCGATCTTTTCGCTGTTCCTCAAGCTCCCCTATTTCCCCTTCTAACTTCTTTATTTTGTCCATAAGAAAATGGCTCCTCCCTCTCGAAACCCCTCCACTTCGTAGGATTTCCGGATATCCCACTCTCTTCTAGTGTTTTGAAGGCCCTTTTGCTTATCTTTTATCTTTCCTTTGGGGCCGCGTGAAATATTGATCAGGACAGGGCTGCCGCCTGGTCTAAAAGCAGGGATTTGAGCCGATCCAATGTGACAGGGTACGGCTGAATAGGAATTCCCATCCAGTCGGAATACTCCAAAAGCTCTTCGGGCTTTTCCGCTATGTATTGATCCATGTAACCTATGCCGTCGAGCACAATTGCCCCGCCGGTGTGCCTGGGAAAATTTTCGTTTGCCAGCCCCTTGTCCCAGCCCCAAAATACATCATGCCGGAATTTGATCCAGCCCGGTGTCATCCACCACACCTTTTTGCCTTCGGCCATTTCCTGGCCGATCCTTTCCCTTTCCTCCTGGCTTGCCAGCATGTCCATACAATGTGTAGCCTGAATTCTCACCACTTCAGGTCCCAGTTCCCCGATTATGGTTTTCATGGTCCGTGTCGGCTCATCGCCGTTGACGTAACAGAATTTGCCTCCGTATACTACAATGATCTTGGATGCCTTTTCCTTGGCTTTTTCTACCCGCTTGATGAGCTGACGTTCCAACTCTTTTGGTCTCTCGTGCAGCCCCGGATTGGTAAAAAGGACCTGCTGGGCGTCCAGGAACCCGGTTTCCCTCAAATGGTTCAGCTCCAAGGCCAAGGTTCCGCAAGAAACAATGATGATATCCGAAAAAGATGTCTGTGCCATTATAAACCTCCTCAGAAAAGTTTTCCTACAACTTGTGAAATAGACCTTTAGCAAGCATATCAATAATTCTCTGTGCCCTTCAGTAACCCACCGAGGGAAAAAGTTTTTTGTCAGTGTGCGGCAGAAACATGGCAGCCACGTATTCATCCATAAAGGGTTGATAGACAGAAAGCTCAATATTGGTCATATTCTTTGCGATCTGCATAGCACGTTCTAAACCATGGGTGGATAAAAGGCACATTCGGGCCCCCATAAGGGAACTGTTTCCGATGAAGCAAACCTTCTCGGGGTCAATATCCGGAAGAAGCCCGATCCCGATTGCCTTAGGGATATCCAAATAACTGCCAAAACCCCCTGCTACATAAAGGGTATCTATATTCTCAAAACCCAAACCCACATAGTCTATAAGTGATTTGAATGCTGCGAACACCGCCCCCTTGGAGCGAATAAGGTTGTTGATGTCTGATTGGGTAATGGTAATATCTCGACCTGTCTCGGTCTTTTCAGCAGGAACAAGTATAAACTGAAGCTCATCGTTCCTTTCTACCACTCGTCCTTTGTCAGCAGAGGCAAGCAAATTCCCCTGTGCGTCAATAATATGGTTTCTTGCAAGCTCATAGATACAGTCAATGAGCCCGGAGCCGCAAATACCTCTGGGTTTTCCATGACCGATGGTTTTATAGTCGAGTCTGCCATCATCACTTATAATAATCTTTTCGATTGCACCACTGGTAGCCCGCATCCCATCCCTCATACCTCCTCCCTCAAAGGCCGGTCCGGCGGAGGCCGAACAGCAAACAAGCCATTCATTGTTGCCGATTGCAATCTCTCCATTAGTACCTACATCTATAAGCGCAGAAGTCTCAGGCTTGTCAGCAATACCACAGGCTAGAACCCCTGAGACGATATCCCCGCCCACATAACTCGCTACCCCGGGCACCACCTCGAGAATTGCCTCCTTATTTACTTCTATACCAAGTTGTCTAGCGGGTACCTGTGGATAAGTGCTCACTGTGGGCACATAAGGATCAAGCCGAATGGAGCAGGGAATTAGCGACAAAAGCAGATGGCTCATAGTAGTGTTGCCAGCAGCAACCAGGGCAGTAATATCCTGGTTATCAATTCCCGCATCCTTTGTAAGACTGCTTATCAGGCGGTTGATGTTTTTTACTACTGCTTCGTGAAGTGGATTAAGCCCCTTTTGCCGGCCGCATGCAAAGACCATCCGCGAAATGACATCTTCACCGTATCTGGATTGCAGATTGTTGCTGCCTGTAACTCCCATGACCCTGGCGGATTTTAAGTGCACCAACTGTGCTACAACTGTAGTAGTCCCTATATCAATGGCTAAGCCATGATTTCGATCCGTGGTATTCCCGGGTTCAATTTGGAGAATCCGCTGAATATCGCCGTGTTTGGCGATGGCCACCGTAACTTCCCAATTATTTTCTCTAAGCTTTAAGGCCAATCCCTGGAGACAATTGAGGGCAGTCTCGAAACTTCGGTAATCAGTTTTCTTTTGAAGTTCTCTGATGACCCTGTCCATATCGCTTATATTGTCATCAGGGGAAGGCTCCTTTAATTTCAAAAAGACCTTTTGAACAAGCGGTTCAAATAAACTTAAGGGATCGGTAGAAACTTTGTGAAGACGTATCCTCTCGGGTTCACTGTAGTCAACCGGGGCCCCTTCGAGCAGGACCTGAGCTTCTTCCACCCGGGATTCGGGCGGAATAAAAACGTCCATGTCGTTGTCCACCTTTGTCTGGCAGGCCAGTACATAGCCCTCTGTAATTTCTTCTTTGGATAAAAGGCTAATGGAGTGTTTGTCTGCCCTTATCCTTCCATTGGAAACCTTTACCTTGCATCTCCCGCAGACTCCTTCTCCTCCGCAGAGGCTGTTAATGTGAATGCCGGCCTTCTCCGCTGCCTCCATAATAGTGGAACCGGCCTTTACTTCGACCGATTTCTCTTCAGGCCCGAATGTAACTTTACAGGATTCCATAATAAAAATTACCTCCCGCTTGAAATATTGTAAATTCCCTGCATCATAACACCATTTATCTTGTCATCATTGCCCCGCAGTTTGGACATCGGATCTGGGAGCAGGGAGTACCTCTCTGGTGGGTAATCCTGTGACCGCAATTTGGGCATACACATTCTCCTCCCAAACCGGCACTTCTGCCACCCATCCTTCCACGACCAGCGCCTTGTCCAAGACCTCTACCGGTTCCCGGGCCCCTGCCGGCCGGTCCTGTGCCGTCTCCTCTTGGCATTATAATCGCCTCCTTTCTCTCAATTCTATTAATTCGCTCGAGTATACCCTCGATTCCTTTCGATAAGGCATCCACTTCCGCGCGCAACCCCCCTAATGAGGCGGGCACTGCCTGGCTAGAACCGGCCAAACCCTGATTGGATTTTGGGATTGATCCCAAACCTGCCTCTCCCGAGCCAATTATTTGGTTAATCCTGTACCCTGCCCAAGGGTCTTGTCTGCAGCCGAAAGGTGATGCTTTTCCTTCAACCACTCCCCTGGCAAATTTTCCACAGCTTTCAAACCCACATAAACCACAATTCAGCTGCGGCAATGCCTCGTAGATACGCCTTATCTTTTCCTTGTTATCCGGCATTATTTATACCATTAAAAATTATCCGGAAGCCAAGTCCGGCTTTTATTTATTACCTAATTTCGGAAGGATTTTTAAAAACTTCCTGTTTACCTCTTCCATCTGCTCCATTGCATCGAATACCGGGCTATACAATCCGGCTTCATCTAATTCGTTGTTATTTTTTCTCCATTTTTCTAATTTTTCCCTGTGAGTTGTGTTTTGCTTTATCCAAGAGCCTAAAATCTCTTTCAGCTTCCTTAAATCGTCGGTGGAAAATTTCTCAATAACCTCCTCGACCTTTGATCGAATTATGTGTTCGGGAACTGCGCCCAGTATCTCATCCACCTTCTCCCCGTCACTAAAAAACATCTGCATGGGGATGCTGACAATATGGTACTTCATAGCTGTTTGGGGATTTTGGTCCACATCGATTTTGCAAAACTTAAAATCCCTGTATTCCTCTGAGAGTTTATCGTATATAGGTGAAACCAAACGGCAAGGGCCACACCAGGGCGCCCAAAAATCCACCTCAACCGGAGCATCCGACTTTAAAACCTCTTCCTCGAAATTACTATCTGTAAGCTCTATCACCTTGGCCATTTCTACTCCTTAATTAAATAAAGATTGATTTGTTAAAAAATATACAAAAGCCTGTTTTTTATATTGACTTGTCCCATGGGAGATATCCGGTATTGCCTTGAACCCGGATTGTGCAGCAGCCAACTGCTGCGGCCTGAAAAACCTTGCTGCCACGATCTTTTCGCAATCTTGATCCTCAATATATTTATGGATATTCCTGGGGTTTAAAATTGCTCCAGATTCGCGTTTCGCTGGGGTTTTTCAGCCCTCGCTACGATGTCTACTACACAATCCGGGTTGAAGTGTAAACCTCCAAAAAATTCAATATATTCCTACCCATGCCCTGTCTGGTTATAGTGGTAAAGGTAACAGGGCTTATTTCAATTTTTTTGAGAATGTTTCTCATTCTCAACCATAAATTAATTATTCGATCCCCCAATGTCAATTATTTTCTATTAATTTCTTTTTGGACAAAATATGTTTAGTAAAAGTCCGGAGCCATGGAAAAGGCTTTTAGGTTTTGGTTTTTTAATATAATGATTTAAAATAAGTATTAAGATGAGACAAGATTTTCGGTCGGTTATGTTTACTATATATCTTGGGAAAAACCTTATTCAGGAAAAACAAGCGTAAAAGGACATAAAATATAAGGATTAAGGAGCACTGCCATGTTTAGATTGTTCCTTGCCGACTTAGTAACTGCTTTTCACCTTGGATATGTGCTATTTGTAGTAGCAGGCTTTATCTTGATCGTTATAGGTATGTATCTAAAGTGGAGGTGGACGAGAAATCTCTGGTTCCGCCTGGCCCACCTATCCGCGATTGTTGGGGTGGCAATCGAGGCGCTAATGGGGATAACCTGCCCGTTAACCCTACTGGAAATCAAGCTAAGGTATAACTCACCCCTATACGAAGGGGAAACCTCCTTTTTAGGAAGTATTATGCGGTCAATGCTTTACTACGACGCACCGGAATGGCTCTTTATAGTTATCTATTCAGCATTCGCTGTAACAGTAACAGCCACATTCGTCCTTGTTCCTCCAACCAGGAAAAAAGGCTCCTTTAACCGGCACCAAGACTGAATGGGTCTCTGCAAAAGATTGTATCCTGCCTTTCAGATCCAACCGAAACAATGGAAACCGGGATGCCGACAAATTCCTCTATTCTCCTGATATAAGCCCTGGCGCTTTCTGGCAATTCTTCAATATTCCTCGCCCCGGAAATATCATCGGACCATCCATCCATTTCTTCGTAAACCGGGCTGCACTGGTTTAGCACGGACAGTTTTGCAGGGGCGCTTTCAATCCTTTTCCCCTGATATTCATAACCTATACAAAGCTTAACAGAGTTCAAACCGGTTAACACGTCAAGTTTGGTGATAGCCAAACATGTCAACCCGTTTACCCGGGCCGAATAATTGACCGCAACCATGTCCAGCCATCCACACCTTCGCCTCCTTCCAGTTGTTGCGCCAAACTCCTGCCCCTTTGCCTGCAGGCATTCCCCAGTTTCGTCATCCAGTTCGCACACAAAAGGCCCGCTTCCTACACGGGTGGTGTATGCCTTTACGATGCCCAAAATATTATCAAGGATTTTTGGTCCCACACCGCAGCCTGTGCACGCATTGGCTGAAACCGGATTGGAAGATGTGACAAAGGGATAAGTCCCGTGATCTATATCCAGATGGGTTCCTTGTGCGCCTTCAAAAAGGACATTTTCACCTCTCCTCGTGGCCCCGTATACTTCCAGTGATATATCTGTAATATAAGGTGAAAGCTCCCCGGCTATGTATTTGTATCTTTCCAAGACAGGCTTGCATTCAAGGGGCTTGCATCCCATAACCCTTTCCAAATAAAGATTTTTTCTGGCTATATTCTCTCTTATCTTTTCCTCCAATAGTTCGGGTTCGGTCAGATCCACAACCCTTATACCCACCCTGGCTATCTTGTCCTCATAACAAGGACCGATGCCCCTTCCGGTAGTGCCGATCCTGGAACTCCCCTTTGTCTCCTCGTTCGCCATATCTATAATCTTGTGATAGGGCATTATTAGGTGTGCCCGTTCGCTCAAGGCCAGTCTTTCCGGGGTAATGCCAATACCACGGTCTGACAGGCTTTTAATCTCCTCCAAAAGGACCCCGGGATCGACAACGACCCCGTTACCTATAATGCATTTGGTGCCAGGATAAAGGATACCGGAAGGAATCAGATGAAAGATAAACTTCTCTTTGCCCACGACAAGGGTATGTCCCGCGTTGTTCCCTCCCTGATATCTCACTACCTTGTCCGCCCTTGCGCTTAAAAGGTCGATCACTTTCCCCTTTCCTTCATCACCCCATTGAGTGCCCACTACAACGACATTAGCCATATCCACCTACCTTGCAATGTTTTAAAACTATGCTTTAATCAAAATTCCCTGTGTCTCATGAAATCTGAGATGTCAATAATTTTCTCCTTATTCCTTTTCTTTATTCCCTTTTTTCTTGCCCGTTTTATGCTGTCTATATGTTCCTGCAAATCCTTGTTTTTTTCCAGGATGCCTTCTATCTGTTGCTCGAATTCCTTTAAGGCGTTTTCCAGTTCAAGTGTATCCAGGGATACTTCGAATAAATCAGAGACCAGTTTTATTATCCTTATGGTCACGCTGAAATTAGTGCCTCTTAGATACAGCGGAGAATGGCCCCAAAGGCCTAAAAAAGGAAGGCCTTCCTTTTCCGCCCTGCCCATAATAAGGGAATGAATACCGGAAGGACCTTCATAATCAATCATCTGAATATTGTTCTTATCAAGTAAATCTTTCCACTCTTCGGAGGAATAAATTCCCGAAACAACGGATTCTGTATGAAGGACTTCATCATTCATACCCCCGATACTGAGTATAAGTGATATCCCAAATTTTTTGCATATGTTAAAAAGGAGCTGGACAAAAGTAAACCACCTGCAATCCGGCTCTTGTGCCTTCAGGACAATAAAATCATTCCTGCCTTTCCTGTTAGACAAAAAATAAAAGGAGGCCTTTTTTGTATTTACCCCCTGGTAACGCCCCTCCTTGATCTCAACTATAGGCCTATTCCGGGTGAACTGATAGAAAGGATCAGGGTCGATCTCCGCCATTAATGTGGCCCCCTTGCCCTGAATTATGTGTTCAACTGTTTTAACGGCAATATTTCCGGCATTTGACCATCCCTCAAAACCGCAAATCAGTATTGGATTTTTTACCTTGGGCATTTGATAAAAGTTGACGTAATCATCCAACATAAGGCTTGCACCTTTCGCAGCATTTTTTTCAACCGAGCTCTGCCGCCTTTTCCGTTCAATCCGCCAGAGGCGGACGAGTGTTTGATTCCCCGGCTCTTGGGGCAGTTGCGGATACTTCGGTTGATACCCCGCTGCCCTGCGGCAGGGGTAGTTCAACTTGAGGACTTACCCCGGTAAAAGGCCTCAATTGTTTCCACCACGTGCCCTATCTGTTTGTTGCTCAATTCCGGGTACACGGGCAGGGCAAGTGTTCTCCTGGAGGAATCTAAAGAAACAGGGAAATCTTCCGGTCGATAATTGAGGTATTTAAAGCACTCCTGACCATGAAGAGGAAGGGGATAATAGACCTCGCACCCTATTCCCTGGCTGTCCAAGCAGCTCTTTAGCTCATCCCTGCAATCCTTTACCTTTATGACAAACTGATTAAAAACATGTCTGCCATTGTTCTCGATTGGAAGCCCTACCTCCTCAGCACCCCTGCTCGTAAATAATTTCTTGTATAAATGGGCGTTACCCCTTCTTTTTTCAGTCCATTTTTCAAGATAACCCAATTTTACCAACAGTATAGCAGCCTGCAGGGCATCCAATCTAAAATTGCCCCCTATACTCTTATGATAATATTTGGGTTGCGCCCCGTGTACTCTTATTGCCTTCAGCTTATGAAAAGCATATTCGTTACCTGTAACTACCATACCCCCGTCTCCATAAGAACCGAGATTCTTGGAGGGGAAAAATGAAAAGCATCCATAATCACCCATCACACCAGCCTTTTTCAAAGATCCATCGGAAAATCTGTATTCCGCTCCAATAGCCTGTGCTGCGTCTTCAATGACTACCACCCCGAATTCACTTGCTATCTTTAGTATGTCTTCCATTTCAGCACACTGACCGAAAAGGTGTACGGGAATTATCGCCTTTAATCTGGCCCGGTCTTGATCCCCCATTTCTGAAATTAGCCTTCTCAACTTTTCGGGGTCCATATTGTAGGTGTTGGGATCGATATCTACAAACACCGGTATGGCACCCAGCCTGGCCATGGAGCCAGCGGTTGAGAAAAATGTGTAGGGAGTCGTGATAGCCAGGTCACCCGGACCGACCTCTGCACACATAAGGGAAACAAGCAATGCATCGGTACCGGAGGAAACCCCAACAGCATACCTGCAATTTATATATTCCGCGATCCTTGCCTCCAGCTCCTCTACTTTGGGACCAAGAATAAACCTCTGCGATTGATAAACCTCCATGGTAGCAGCTATTATATCTTCCTTTATAGACTCATACTGGTCCTTCAGGTTTAAGAGGGGTATGTCCAATTTTTTCAGGCCTCCTTTCGGCTAATTCAATAGTTTGGAAACAGATACGATCCTTATATCATTTTGAAAATCCATCAGATGTCTTTTTAATAACTCCAGTGTTTCTTTGTGGGGGTGGGCAATCCCTATGGCCCTTCCATCATGTTTTGCCAGATTAATGAGCCTTTCCATCTGGGTCTCCAGCCCGTCCCTGGATAGTTCATTATCTAAAAATACATCTCTGCGGCCAGCCCTGACAGACATCTCCAGGGCCAATTTATATGCTACTGTGTTTGCACTTGTCCTGCTGTCGATAAAATATAACCCCCGCCTTTTTAACTCCCCGAGCACTATTCTCATTTTTTCCCTGTTTTCCGTAAACCTCGATCCCATATGATTGTTTACTCCTGAAACAGAAGGGACCCGATCCAGATCGTTTACCAGGACCTCCATGATGGCCTTTCGGTCCATCGACAAAAGCAATACACCATCACCCGGATTGGTGGCGGGATAACTGATAGGTTCCATGGGTAAGTGAAGCATTGTTTCCCTTCCTTTGTTTCTGGCCCGGCCGGCAATTGATCTTGCCTGAGGCGCAAAAGGCAACAAAGAAAAGGTTAGGGGCAGATCCAAAGAAATAAAGGCATTTGCGAGAGCGCTGTCATAGCCCAGGTCATCGATAATTATGGCAACCTCGGGCCTGGCTGCATCACGGACATACTCGGCTTCTTTTGAAACGAGCCTGATGGTGTATATATAAAAATCATTGTAATAAATATTATATATGACCTCTTCGGCCGATCTTTTTTCAGCTTCTATATCCAGGGCCTTGTTTACTGCGGATACGGCCTTTTCAAACTCCCGGGCTATACCAGAAATAGAAAAATCAGCGGGAATCTTTACCTTTATGTTGTTAAATTCCCAGATATATCCGCCTTTATGCATAGGCACCACCGATACAAATATGATATTTTTTTGTGCAATTCCCAGGTTATAAAAGAATTTGGATATGCATCTGTCTATCAGGTTTACAACATTGCCCACTTCCCCTGAAGTTTGCAATCCCTCCTCAAAAGGAGGCAAGGAGCCATTGGTGCTTGACACAACCAAATAGTTTACAGAAAAAACAAGGGCACCGATAAAGACTATGGCTACTGACAGTAAAAACAAATTTCTCTTTTTTTTCTTTTTTTTTGCACTTGCCATTACAGGATAATCACCATTACCGGACCTTACCGCCCCCTATTTTGGAGAATATTTGTCTGGATCGAAGTATTTGTACCGCCCTGTTTAACTGAGAATCATTCTTTATCATTTCCTTAATCCGGGAAATTTCGTCCGACGACTCCTTGCCCTGCTTTTTATCGCCCTCCTTGCCTTCCGTTTCTTCCAGATGTCCCTCCAGGTCCTTTTCCCTTATAATGGCATGAGTGCTTATTAAGGAGGTTTTTTTGTCAGGTTGAATAAAAGGCACCGCTATATCGGGCTCAATGCCGCTTGCCTGTATTGATCGTCCGCTGGGAGTATGATAAAGGGCGGTTGTAAGCTTCAGACCCGACCCGTCTGAAAGTGGGAAAAGTGTCTGTACCGAACCCTTGCCGAATGTAGGTGTTCCCAAAATCAGGGCCCTTTTGTTGTCCTGAAGCGCCCCTGCTACTATCTCGGAGGCACTTGCACTACCCTCATTAACCAGCACTATTATAGGACAATCCCGGGTATCCGAATTCTCATGAGCAAAGGATTTCTCTTCCTTATTATCTCGTCCCTTGATTGAAACGATAACCCCTGAATCAAGAAATTTATCAGCCACCTTAACAGCCTGGGACAGCAGCCCCCCCGGATTGTTTCTGATATCTATTATCAGTCCTTTTAGCTCCGCGTTTTCTTTTAAATTCTCCAAGCCATCTGAAAGTTCCTTACCAGTATTCCCCCGGAAATTGGATATCCTTATATAACCGATGTCAAAGGGCATAATATGGTATCGTACGCTTGTCAGGGGGATAATATCCCTGGTTATAACAAAAGCAATGGGCTCTTCCTCCCCGCTCCTTTTTATGGTAAGCTTTATATCTGTCCCTTTGGGGCCCCGAATAAGCTTTACTGCCTTATGGATTGTAAAGTCCTTGGTGGACTTTCCCTCTATTTTTATTATCTGATCGCCTGCCTTTATTCCTGCTTCAAAGGCAGGTGTGCCTTCAATAGGGGAGACCACGGTAAGGAGGTCATCTTTTATTGTTATTTCGATTCCCACGCCTGAAAATTCTCCCTTGGTCTCTATCATTAATTCCTTGTATTCGTCCGGGGTCATAAAAAAAGAATGGGGATCCAGGGTTTTTACCATTCCCTTTATAGCACCGTAAATAAGGTCCTTTGCCTGCGTTTCATCGACATAGTTCTCCTCTATCTTGCTTAAAACCTCAGTGAAGGACTCTATATTCTTGTAGTCCTCCTTGGTGCCGGCGGAAATATATTTATATCCACCGCAAATAAAAACCAAAAACACCAGAGAGAAAATCACCAGCAACTCACGAAAGAAATACTTTTTTTTCAACCTAAACATATTTTTATCTCCTTTTTTTGGGAAAAAAATTTGCCAAGAAATCAAAGATATTATTTCCCTTTCCCATGATCAATTTTAAACCATTTTTTGGGATCGAGCTGATTGCCTCCCTTCCGTATCTCCAGATATACCCACGGTTCTTCGTTCAAGCCGGTGTTTCCGACAGTGCCCACTCTCTCTCCCTGATAAACCGCGTCTCCCTTTTCCTTGAATCTTTCATCCAGATGGGCGAACACTGTAAAATAATGAGATCCATGGTTTATGATCATCAGCTGTCCGTATCCCTTGAACCAACCGGAATAGTCCACCCTGCCGGAATAAACGGACCTAACCTCATCCCCCGGAGAGCCCTTCAGGAACAGTCCCTTTCTATGAATGAACAGGCTGGAACCGGATTTTTCAAGGTCGGTTACCGGTTCCCCATTCAGGGGTAAGGGCAATTCCCCCTTCATGCGATCGAATCCACCAGGCAAAACCCCGCCTTTTCCAGCCTCCTTCAAGCCCATCATGGTATTATTGAGATCCCTGGCAGCATCCTTTAACTCTTCGATAGCCTTTTCGTGGAAGACCTTTTCCCGGTGCACCTTCATAAGAAGGACTATTTTCCTTTCCAGGGACTTCTCCAAAAGGTTTACCTTATTGTCTTTTTCCCTTTTTAAGGATTCCAGTTTTTCCATATTTTTTTCAAGATCAATTAATCCATTCTTAACATTTTGCCTTTGCATGGACAGGGTGTTCATAATATCTTTGTCCTGATCCATAATGGATTTCATGTATTTTAACATCTTCTGAAAGTCCTGAATTGTTTTAGAGCCGGCAATCAGCATAAAATATCCGGCCTTCCCGAACTTATAAAATGAGGTTAGCCTTTTCTCCAAACGTTTTTGGGTATCTTGATAGGAGTTCTTCAGCAGTTGAACCTCTCGATGGCTTTTTCGAATCCCGGAGGAAAGCTCCTTTATCCTTTCGGATAAACCGCCCAACTCCCGTTTGTCTTCCGATATTCTCTTTTCCAGTCGCTCTATCTCTGCCAGAATATCCTGTTGCTTAATATTTACGTTTAGCAATTCCTTTTGCTTCTCCAAAAGGCGCTTTTCAATCTGCTTTATACGGGATTCCGTAATCTGGAATGGAGATTTCTCTGCCGCGTCCAGGGAGTTAACCGGGTAAACAGCGAAACAAACCAAGAATATTTTAACGATACTTGCTGCTGACTTCATTGATTAAGACAACCTGCGCAAAGAAACAGAACTCCCCACTACTCCCACTATGATGCTAACAGCCAATAAATACAAGGCGAATCGAGGGGGAATAAAAATAATATCAAGCGAAACAAAGCCTATGCTGATGTCTATCATCTTTGCAAATATAAAATAAATACAGAATAATATTATAAGGGCAAAAGCGCCTCCCAGGAATCCTTGAATACACCCTTCTAACAGAAAAGGAATTCGTATAAAGCGATTGGTAGCCCCTACCAGTTTAAGTATGGCTATCTCATCCCTTCTGGAATAGATCGTCAATTTAATTGTATTTGCAATAATAAAAAGGGCTGCCAGTAAAATAAGGCCCCCGAAAACTATGCCTGTAATCTTAATTGCCTCTAACAGGGAAAAAAACCTGTCAATCCATTCCTGGCTGTATTGCACCTCTTCTATGATTTCAAGTTTCTCGAGACCGGTCTTCAGCTTAAGGGGTGTCGATTCCCTCGGCTTTTTTTCAGAAAAGGTTATCTCCAGGGAAGCGGGCAAAGGATTATTTTCTATGCCCTCAAGCAATTCAGCCTTGCTCCCCAGCCTGCCTTTCAGGTCTTTAAGGGCCTGGGACTTGGATACATATCTTTCAACCGCCACCCCTGGAAAATCCCTGATTTCTCTCTTTACCTTACCCAACTCCGACTGATCGGGTTCTCGTACAAAATATACGGACATATTCAGGGAGCTGCCCCACTGCTCCGCCCAATGATTGAGATTAAAAAACACAAGAACAAATGCAAAAAAGATAAGGAAAGCAATGACCATTGTGGCCACTCCGATGAAGTGGGCCAGCCGGTTTCCCCGAATATTCGCCATGGATTGTTTAATGAAATAACGAAAAAATGCCATAGCCCCTAAACAATCCTTCCACTTTTCAGGGTTATTATTCTTCTCTTTGTATTCCTTAATAATTCTTGGCTGTGGGTAGCGACAATTACTGTTGCTCCCCTGGAATGCACCTCTCTTAAAAGTGCCATTATTTCCATAGTCATCTCCGGGTCCAAGTTCCCGGTGGGTTCATCCGCCAAGAGAATCAAGGGGCTGTTTATTATCGCCCTGGCAATGGCCACTCTCTGTTGTTCCCCTCCGGAAAGTTGGGGGGGGTAGTAGGCCTCTTTTTTCTCCAGGCCGAGATACCTTAGCGTTTGATGAACCTTTTTTCGAATCTTGTGGGGTGAAACCCCCATTATCTCCAGTGACAGGGCTACGTTGTCAAAAACAGTACGTGTAAGGATAAGCCTGAAATCTTGAAAAACTACCCCTATTCTGCGCCTCAACATGGAAAGCTCTTTATCCTTTATCCTGTTGAGGTTTCTGCCGTTTACCAGGCAATTTCCGCTGGTGGGCCTTTCCTCGCAAAATATTATCTTTAACAGGGTAGTCTTACCTGCCCCGCTGGGCCCTGTGATGAATATGAATTCTCCTTTTTCTACCATGAGATTGATATCTGCAAGGGCCGGGTTTTCGGAGCCAAAACTTTTATAAACATGAAAAAGTCTTATCATTGGCCAGCCTTTTTACGCTGTGACCTCCATGGCCGGGAGAAGGTTGTATAGCATAAAGAGGTTAACATATATAAGATGAATATAAAGTAAGATTTTCGACCTGCAGGAACGTTGGAAGGTTTGATTATTGGGTTAGGCTTATTAATCATGCTAAGAAAATATAATTTTCACAGGAAAGACAGTTAATACATTTAACAGTTCAATGGTTATTTGGCATATTCGATCGCCCTTTTTTCCCTTATAACAGTAACTTTTATATTACCGGGATAAGTGATATTCTTTTCTATCTCTTTTGCCACCTCCTTACATATCATGGCCGCCTCGGAATCATCAACACGGTCGCTCTCAACAACTATTCTAAGCTCCCTTCCGGCTTGTATTGCATAGGATTTGCTGACACCGTTAAAGGACATGGCAATTTTTTCCATATCCTCCAATCGTTTTACATAAGATTCAAACATTTCTCTCCTTGCTCCAGGCCTTGCGCCGGATAAAGCATCAGCGGCCTGAAGGAGTATATCCATCACAGAGTCGGCCTTTACCTCCTCATGGTGAGCGGCTATGGCGTTTACTACACATTCCGACTCTCCATATTTTTTGGCCAGGTCGGCACCGATGAGTGCATGAGACCCTTCGACTTCATGATCCACGGCCTTTCCTATATCGTGGAGAAGTCCGATCCTTTTGGCCAAGGAACCGTCCAGAACCAGTTCGGATGCCATTATGCTGCACAGAAATGCAACCTCAATGGAATGCTGAAGAACATTTTGTGCATAACTGGACCTATATTTCAACCGACCGATCAATTTGATAAGTTCAGGGTGTATACCATGTACACCTACATCAAATGTAGCCTGCTCCCCTGCCTCCTTTATCTCAGTCTCAACTTCTTTTTGGACTCTTTCCACCACCTCTTCGATTCTGGCAGGATGTATTCTTCCATCTTCTATCAGCCTCTCAAGCGATATCCTGGCAATTTGCCTTTTTACCGGGTTGAAACCGGATAATACCACAGCTCCCGGGGTATCATCAATTATCAAATCTATCCCTGTTGCAGCCTCCAGGGCCCTGATATTTCTGCCCTCTCTTCCAATAATCCGTCCCTTCATCTCGTCGCCGGGCAGATTAACCACAGAGACACCTTCTTCCGCCACAAAATCCCCGGCATATCTTTTAATGGCCAGAGCCAAAATTCCTTGTGCCTTCCTGTTGGATATTTCCCTTGTTTCCGCCTCTATCTTTTTGATAAGTTTTGATGCATCATGCCTGGCTTCAGCCTCCATTGAGGAAATAAGCATTTCCTTTGCCTCGGCTGCGGATACCCCGGCAATTCTTTCTAATTTTTGCCTTTCCTTATTTATAATATCATTTATTTCCTCTTCTTTTTTCTTTAATTCCGCATCCCTGTTTGTCAGTCGGTTTTCCCTTTTTGCGGCAACAGCATCCCTTTGCTCAAGTTGTTCAGTTTTTTTGTCCAGGATTTCCTCTTTATGGATTAATCTTTTCTCCTGGGCCTGGAGCTCACTTTTTCTTGACTTGGTCTCCTCCTCAAAATCAAGCTTCATCTGATAAAGCCTGTCTTTTGCCTGTAATTGGGCCTCTTTTCTTATTGTTTCCGCCTGTTTACTGGCTTCAAGCATCACCTTCCTGGAGTATTCTTCCGCGGAAGCAATCTTGTTCCTGGTAATCCTTCTGTAGACCAGGATTCCTATTGCAAGCCCTGCCCCAAGGGCCAGTAAAAGACCAATTGCAAATTTAGCTAATAACATATTCGAATTCACCGCCTTTTATAATTATAAAGGAAGAAGGAGGGTTTAAAAAGGATTTTGACGGAATTGTAGGGCCAAAGGACAAAAACATCGTCAGGAAAACTATACTACAGGGCTGTGCTCTCGAGACATTTACAATGGGTGTGTGATTTAAACCTATTAAAACGCATATTAAGGTTTGCAATATATTCATTCTGGACGATTTTGAAACAACATAGCAACTTTTCCCTAATTTTTGCCTTATCCATTATCCCAATCTTTCCCTATTCATGCCGCATACCGGTAAATGAAAATCAACCCTCTATGTTGTTCAACCCAGATCCAGAAAGATGTAAAATTTTAATGGCTAAAAATTTCTCTTTTTTCAAGACCAAGCATAACATCTCAATTAAGCATGACAGGGAATTGATTCAAATTATTACTGAGTCCAGCTCGTTTATTAAGACGCTAGACCTCTTATTTATTTTACTTACCAATTCCTCCTTTTCCTTTTTTAACTGAAAATAATCTCCCGCTATATCCAGGGCGGCCAAGATTGCCACCCTTTCATCTGATAAAGAACTTTTAAGGTCATTTATCTCTTGTAGTTTTTTGTCCACATATTTAGCCACCCTGAGAGCTTGCTCGCTTTCATCATGGCTCTTTATGAGGTATTCTTTTTCCCTTATTTTGATTTTAATGGTCTCAGCTATTCTCTTGCTCCTATATCTTTATACCTCTACGCTTTCCAGTTTTTCCAAAATGGCCTTAACCCTTTGACTGGCCTTTTCTTTGTCGTGACTGAGATTTTCCGCCTCTCTTTGAAGTTCCTGGATTCTTTTTTCCTGATCCCTGAGCCTTTCAGCCAGATTGTCCCTTTCCTCTTTTAAAGAGGTTAGGGCAGATATAAACGATTCAATTTTTTGCTCCAAGAGATCGAACTGATCGGTGTCATTCATTTTCACCACCCTTTATTTAACTTATTATATCCTTTGCCCCTTGCGAGTCAAGGAACCTGCTGAGCAGAGACAAATCCCGTTTGTTTTGGGGAGCAGCATGGACATGGCTTCCTATACCTTTTGGTGAATCTGTGATACGAAATTATTCAGCAACACCTGATTTTCTTCCGGGGTCATCCTTTCTTTAATTCTTTCTTCCGCCAGTGAAACTGCAAAATCCACCATCTCTGCATGAAGGTACTGTCTAGCGTTTACTCTTTCCTGTTCAGACATGAGTTTGGCTTCCTCTATCATTTGGTCAGCCCTTTGTTTGGCCTGGCTGATATACCTGTCTTTTTCTTTTTCGCCAATCTCCAGGAGCCTTTCCCTTATTTCTTGAAGATGGGGACCTATAGAATCAAGTTTCTGTTTTGCATCCTCCATTTTTGACTTTGCATCTTTATGCTTGGTTTCCACCGCCTGGAGCTCATCCTGTATGGAGTTGCTGTAACTATGCAAGAAATTCATCAGTGGTTTTCTGCCGTACTTTACAGCCACAAAGGCAATAACCCCAAAGTTGAACAGGCGCATTATCAAATCCCAGATATCCCGCGCGTCTACAGACTCCTCAACTGCCATTACATCTGGACACAGGATCAGCAGATAGGATCCCGCCAAAATCACCGGCATCAAAAGGTATTTACCTCTGCCTGATATCAACCCTGCTTTCCCCCTCGTATAAATTTGTTGGTTATCTCCTGGGCCAACGACTCGGCATCTCTGTTAATACTAAAATAATTCCGGGCCTCCTCCATTTCTTTTTCTATATCGGCCCTGCCTTTTTTCTTAAGCCCTGTTATTTCCTCCTTGGCAGAACCGAATATTTCCCTGGCCCTTTGGTTACCCGCTTGATTCATTACTGCTCTCTTCCCATGGGCCTCTCTTTTTGCCCGGTCTTCCCGCTCCTCGTAGTCCCTTAAATAGTCTTCTGTCTTTTGTTCCATCTCCTCGATCTTTTTTTTGGTGCCCTCGATCTTGTCCGACCTTTCCCTTATTGTTTTTAAGACAGGACGGAAAAGAATTCGATTCAGGATAAAAAGCAGCACCAAAAAATTTATGACCTGCAAGACCAATGTAGCGTTTATGCTTATCATCTTTTCATCCTGACTGAGTTAAACCACAAATATAAGCAAAAGCGCTATTACCAGTGAATATATCCCTGTGGACTCAGATACCGCTTGGCCTATAAGCATGGTCCTTGTCAGAAGATTTGCCTCCTCGGGCTTATTCCCAATGGCCTCACATGCCTTTCCGCCGACAAAGCCTTCGCCTACTCCGGGACCGATTGCCCCCAGACCCATCGCCAGCCCAGCACCCAGAAGAGATGCCGCCCTTATTATTTCTGCTCCTTCTATTGCCATTCTAACCTCCTGATTGTCTAGATTGTTAAACAACGAATATTAAAACCAGGGCCACCACAAGTGAGTATATGGCCGTAGATTGTGCTACTGCCTGTGCAATAAGCATAGTCCTGGTGATTACCCCTACCTCATCTATATTACGGGCAACCCAGGAAACAGCATCCTTGGCGGTCAATCCATTTCCTATTCCCGGGCCTATTCCTCCCAGACCCATGCATATACCGGCACTTAAAAGGGAAATAGGTATAATAATGCCTTCCGCCTCCGGAAAAGCCCCAAAAAGCAACACAAAGCTCACCAAAAGTCCGAAAATAGCAGGAGTTTGTGCCACCGCCTGCCCCAACAACATGGTAATGGTAGCGGATCTGCCTGCCTCGGGCTGCCTGGCTATTCCCTCGCAGGAAGCTCCACCTGCCATTCCTCCTCCTATACCCGACCCAATAGCAGAAAGGCCGGTAGACAGGCCCGCTCCCAATAGAGCCGCCCAATAGGGAGAAAAAGGCAAACCCTTCGGACTCATAAATATCAGTATAAAGGACACCACGAGCGCAAAGATCGCCGGTGTCTGACAAACCGCGGCACCTATGAGCATATCCGTAGTAAGCCGGGAAGTTACCATCGGCTGGCGGGCCATACCATCACATGCATGTCCAGAGGGAAAACCCGAACCCAATCCGGATCCCAGGGCACCAAATCCCATACAAGCCCCCGCTCCTATTAATGCATAGGGCACCAGCCTGACTTCCGTTTCAAAGCCCAAGAAGAGCAGCAATATGGCAACTACCAGGGCAAATATAGCGGAGGTCTCTGTCATGGCCTGACCTATCAGCATATTTTTGAATATGTCCCCTGATCTATCAGGGCGCTTGCTAAGTGCCCGATCCGCCAAGCCTCCAGTATAACCCATACCAAGGGCGGCTCCGATTGCCCCGAAACCTATGGAGATACCTGCTCCAAAATATGAAGCCGCATTTACAAATGCGTTCAACTCAAAATCCATATCTACTTTACCTGCACAGATATATAAACAAGGGTCAACATGGTAAACACGAATGCCTGTATTAAACCAATAAACATTCCGAAAAATACATATAAAAAGGGTGGTATAATGAGGCTATACAAAAGCCTGGAAACCACAAGTATAATAATGGCCCCGCCCATAATATTTCCATACAGACGAAAGGATATGGATATCACTTTTGCAAGCTCTCCTATTACGTTTAAAGGGGCCATGAAGAATATGGGCTCAAAGTAGCCCTTAATGTAATTTTTGAGTCCTTTTGCCTTGATCCCTGCATAATGGGCGATAAAAAACCCCATGATCCCCAAACCCAGGGGAGTGTTTAAATCCTTGGTGGGCTCCGAAAGCCAGGGAATTACACCCAGCATATTGCACAGCACAAGAAACATAAAAAGTGTACATATGAGAGGGTAATACCTGGGGGCCATATCCTCGTCCAGGGCATCCCTGGTCAGATTGTAGAATGCATTGACAAATAACTCCGCAAATACCTGAAGGGGGTTGGGAACAAGGGAGATATTTTTAGTGGCGCCCAAGGCAAAGACAATAAGCACAGCCATAACTATCCAGGCCATAATAAGGGTTTCCGAATTGAACACAAGGGTGGTTCCGAAAACCTCCAAAGTCCAGTGTGGAATATAACTCAATTCTTCCATGGATTTTCTTCTTTTTTCAGCCTCTTTGAGGTAATCTAATCTTACTCACTACCAGGTTGTCCAGCAGGATGGAAATCTGGATCGCAAAAATACCCACCATGACAGCCGCAAAATTTATATTTCCTGATTTCAGAGAAATCACCAGGGGAATGGCCAGAATAAAATACCTGCCGATCAAGGTTCCCATATTCAATATAATCCTTGCCCTTTTTCCCTTTCCAATCTGAAGGGGCAATAATTCTGCCATAATGAAAAAATTAAGGACACTGAACAAGGCCCCTAACGCAAGACCTTTTGCTGCTTCCTCCAACCCCAGGCCAAGGCATACGGAAGAGACGGCAAAAAACAACAATAATGCAAACAGAGAATACCTTTTACGAATTTCAGGGATTCGTCTCATTTCCCCTTGTCCTCTGACTTAATAGTCTCCATTACCTGGCGATATACCGTAACTGCCCCTCCTGCCACACCCAGTATAATAAATATCGTTAAAAAGAGGCCCTTTGTATGGAGCCATTTATCCAAAAAATAGCCGATGGCAAGGCATAACAAAATGGCGCCCACCATAGTCAACCCCAGCTGGGTAACCAGGACCAAATACCTTGACCATCCATAATCTTTTTTTAAACCCAAAGCCCAAATTATCCGAGAAACTTATTTTTTCTCAGCCACTTTTAAACGGGCCATGGCCTTTTTCAAGGCCGCCTCCGCCCTAGCAAAATCTATGTCTTCAGCCTTGGTATCTTCAAGTCTATTCCTGGCCCTTTCCATGGCGGATCTGGCACGCTCGATTTGAATTTCTTCCTTCTTTTCCGCTGCCTCTACCAATACAGAGACACGATCCTCTAACACCTCAGCGAACCCGAAAGTAACGGCCACCCTCTTTATATGGGAGTTATCCTTGTATCTGAGTTCCCCCGGGTGCAAGGAAGACAATAGTGGCATATGCCCGGGAAGCACCCCGAATTCGCCCAGTTTACCCGGCAAAATAACGGTTTCAACCTCCTCCTCTTTAACTAACACCTTGGAGGGCGTTATAATATCCAACAGGATTTTCTGGTCCATCAAGACTCCAAAAATTATTCTTTGACCATTCTCTCGGCCTTTTCTTTCGCCTCCTCAATGGTCCCCACCATATAAAAGGCTGCTTCCGGGAGTTCGTCGTGAACTCCTTCTACTATCTCTTTAAATCCCTTTACCGTATCCTTAATGCTTACATATTTTCCCTTTTGCCCCGTAAACTCCTCCGCAACGTGAAAGGGCTGGGAAAGAAATCTCTGTATTTTACGTGCCCTGGCAACCGTTAGTTTATCTTCATCGGACAATTCCTCTATTCCTAATATTGCTATGATATCCTGAAGATCCTTATACTTTTGTAAAACCATCTGGATTTCCCTGGCCACCGAGTAATGGTCTTCGCCGAGATATCGGGCGTCCAAGATTCTGGATGTGGAATCAAGGGGATCTACAGCCGGATAAATGCCCAGCTCTACGATCTGCCTGGAAAGGACAACTGTCCCGTCCAGATGGGCAAATGTGGTAGCAGGAGCAGGGTCGGTCAGGTCATCCGCCGGTACATAAATACATTGTACTGAGGTTATGGAGCCTTTCTCCGTGGATGTAATCCGCTCCTCCAGTTCACCGAGATCTGTTGCCAGGGTAGGCTGGTAACCCACTGCGGAAGGAATCCGGCCCAGTAATGCGGACACCTCGGAGCCAGCCTGAGTAAACCTAAATATATTATCTATAAATAAAAGCACATCCTGTTCTTGCTCATCCCGGAAATATTCCGCGGCAGTCAGCGCAGAAAGTGCTATTCGGGCCCTTGCACCAGGGGGTTCGGTCATCTGTCCGTATACCAGTGCGGCCTTATTTATCACCCCGGAACTCTTCATTTCCAGATAGAGGTCATTGCCTTCCCTGGTCCTTTCACCCACGCCTCCGAACACGGAAATTCCCCCGTGCTCCATGGCTATGTTATGAATCATCTCCATCATTATTACCGTCTTTCCAACTCCGGCGCCCCCAAACAGGCCCATTTTGCCGCCCCTGGGAAAGGGCACCAAAAGGTCAATAACCTTTATACCGGTCTCCAGCACATTCACAGTGGTATCCTGGCTCACCAGAGACGGAGGCTCCCTGTGTATAGGATAATAATTATCCGTTACTACCCCGCCCTGGCCGTCCACCGGTTCGCCGACCACATTCAATACCCTGCCCAGGCAGGGTGCGCCTACCGGCATCTGAATGGGGTTTCCGGTATCCCGGGCAACCATGCCCCTAACCAGACCGTCTGTTCTTTCCATGGCTATGCACCTCACCCTGTTGTCTCCAAGATGTTGGGCCACCTCGACCACGAGGTTATCCTCACGATCATTCAGGGCAGGGTTGGTAATCTTGAGGGCGGTAAAAATCTTGGGAAGCTCTCCTTCGGAAAACTCCACGTCCACAACCGGTCCCATGACCTGGCTTAATTTTCCTTCTCTCATATCCATCTCCAGTGTTTATTTTCTCGCTGCCTCGGCTCCGCCTATGATATCCATCAATTCTTCGGTAATTGCAGATTGCCTGAGTTTATTATAGGTTAAGGTTAGAGAATCAATCATATCATCGCAATTCCGGGTTGCGTTATCCATGGCCACCATACGGGCAGCATGTTCGCTGGCCTGGTTTTGTAAAAATGCATCATATATGGCCAATTTTACATATTGAGGGATAAATTCCCCAATCAATCCTTCGGAGGAAGGCTCGTAGAGGTACTCCCCTCCTTTTTCCGGCTTATCCCCTTTATCTCCCGGCAGGTCAAGGGGTATCAGCTTGGCCATAAGGGGGGTTTGCCTGGCAACACTCTCGAAATGGGCGTAGAGAATATACACCTCATCCGTCCACCCGTTGATACAATTATTCAAAAATCTCCTTCCCATCTGTACGGCCAGGGCTATATCTGCATCGCCGTATACTTCACTATGTGCGTGGGTAATATTATAATTCTTTCTGGTAAAGTAATCCTTTCCCTTTTTTCCTATCAGCGTAAGGCCGTATTCTATGCCCTCTTTTTTCTTTTTCTCGATCCAATTTTGGGCGGTGCTAATCAGGCTGGTGTTAAACCCCCCGCAAAGGCCTCGATCTGCCGTAAAGACAGCCAATTCCACCTTTTTTGGTTCGCCGGTTCCACCAAGCAGAGGATGGACACACGGTTCTATATTTCCATATAGCCTACCAAAAACTTCCTGGAACCTGGAGGAATAAGGCTCAAGCTCACTCAGCTTACCCCTGGTCTTCCTTAATCTAGATGCCGCCACCATATTCATGGCCCGGGTAATCTGCTTTATCTTTTTTACCGCACCGATTTTTCTGCGTATATCTCTGATTGACTCCATATATATTAGGTCTGTACCTTCTCTTTAAATTTCTCAAGGGCATAAAAAAGTTTTTTATCAAGTTCTTCGCTTATCTCTTTCTTTTCCCGGATTTCATCCAGTATTTCCCGGTGCTCCTTTTCCATGAATTCCAGCATCTGGGTTTCATATTCACTTATTGATTCTACCGGGTGCTCATCCAGGAAGCCCTTTGAGCCTGCATATAAGATCATTATTTGCCTTTCCGCGGGCATGGGCTGGTATTGGGGTTGCTTCAAAACCTCTACCAGACGTTTTCCCCTCTCCAGCTGTCTCTGGGTGGCCTTGTCCAGGTCGCTTCCAAATCGAGTAAATGTCTCCAGCTCACGAAATTGTGCCAGGTCCAGCCTCAGGCTTCCGGCCACACTCTTCATTGCCTTTATCTGCGCGGAACCCCCCACTCTGGATACCGACAGGCCCACATTTATGGCGGGCCTTACCCCGCTGAAGAATAAATCCGGCTCCAGGTATACCTGACCGTCTGTAATGGATATGACATTGGTGGGGATATAGGCGGAAACATCCCCTGCCTGGGTTTCTATTACAGGTAGGGCGGTCAAAGATCCCCCCCCTAATTCATCGTTCAGCTTGGCGGCCCTCTCCAGTAATCTGGAGTGGTTGTAAAAAATATCCCCGGGATAGGCCTCCCTTCCGGGCGGTCTTCTTAGAAGAAGAGATATCTGGCGATATGCAACAGCCTGTTTGGAAAGATCATCATAAATTATAAGGGCATGCTGACCATTATCCCTGTAATATTCGCCTATAGCGCAACCCGCGTAAGGGGCTATAAACTGCATGGTGGCGGGATCACTGGCACAAGCGGAGACAACTACTGTATAATCCATAGCATTATTTCGCCTCAGGGCATCCACCACTTGGGCCACGGTAGACTGCTTTTGTCCTATAGCCACATATATGCAAACCACATCGCTGTCCCTTTGGTTTATGATGGAATCAACGCAAATAGCCGTCTTTCCGATCTGCCTGTCTCCTATTATCAGCTCCCGCTGACCTCTGCCTATGGGTGTCATTGCGTCAATTGCCTTTATCCCGGTATGCATAGGTTCCTTTACCGGCTGGCGTTCTATAACTCCGGGAGCGACCCTTTCAATGTGTCTAAATTCCTTGGCGTTTATAGCACCCTTGCCGTCCAAAGGCTGTCCAACAGCATTAATTACCCTACCCAGGACTTCATCCCCGACCGGTATTTGGGCAATCCTGTTGGTACGCGTAACCACATCTCCCTCCCTGATATTGCTGTCGCTCCCCATAAGGGCAACGCCAACGCTGTCTTCCTCTAAATTTAAACAAAGGCCGTAAATACCGCCCGGAAACTCCAGCATTTCCATTGCCATGGCGTTTTCAACCCCGTAAACCTTGGCAATTCCATCACCAACCGACAAGACAATGCCTGCTTCCTTGATATCTATCTTGGACTCATAATCCTTTATTTGATCCCTTATTACTCTACTTATCTCTTCTGCTTGAATCTCCATCTTCCCTTATGCCCCCTTTAAGGTATCTCTTAGTTTTTCGAGCTGGCCTTTTATGCTTCCGTCTAAAATTGTATTCCCAACCTTGATTATGATTCCTCCAATTATACTGCTGTCTTCCTCTACATGTATCTTTATTTTCTTTGATGTCCGATCTTCTAATGTTCTCTTTATCCTGCTCATGCTCTCCTCCTTCAACTTGCCGGAAGTTACTACAGTGGCCCGGGCTATATTGGATGCCTCATCAGCCAAATTCCTGTATTGTTCCGCAATGCGATCCACGTATTCAATCCGTTTTTTTTGGAGCAGGACAGTCAGGAAATTTCGGATAATATCAGAGGATCCTGCCTGGTCCAACACCTTGTCCAGCACACCTTTCCTTTCTTCCATTGCATAAACAGGATTGATAACCACCTTTCTAAGTTCCTCATTTTTAAAGTAAAATTGGGAGAACTCCTGCAACTCAGTCGCATACTTTTCATAGTTACCGTCCTCCTGGCCCACGCTCAATAGGGCCTTTGCGTACTTTTTCGAAACGGCGGTCATTTAATAACCTCTGGTATCTTTAAAACTAATATTAAAAATAAATTTAGTTACCTCGCCCGAATGGGGTGTCCACGACCTTTCCCTTGCATGTTCTGGGAAAGATCCGGTTAATAGGGCTAAGGTTTTACGATTATTTTAAAACCGAAAGGCCTTCAGTTTTTTTGGAGGAAGAGGCTGTGTCCTTGGCTGGATCTTTTTCCAATTCTCTCATTTTGCAATTTCCTTCAAAAATAACCCCCTCTTCTACAACCAATTTAGGACACTGGATATTTCCGTATAGCTTTCCCGGGACATTGATTTCTATCTTGTTTTCCGCGAATATATCTCCGTGCACCTCGCCACTAATAATCATATCAGCAACATGTATCTCAGATTTAATAACAGCACTTTCCCCCACTATCAAGGTGCCGCTGGAGAATATTTTGCCGGAAAATTGTCCGTCTATCCTTACAGCTCCGGTAAAAGAAAATTTACCCTCGAACTCTGTATCTTTGCCTAAAAAGGCATTAATTTCGTCTTTCGGCTTTTTCATTTAATCTCTTTTTTTAAATTTCCCATGGCTTCATACCATTATATTATTATATTTTGCAAGAAAAATTGTCTTAATTGTCTTAAAACTGCATATTTTTTATTGCTCCTGAAAGATAAATCTCCTCATGCTCACGTTCATGACCAGACCCATGGCAGCCAGATTGGATATCACAGAGGAGCCTCCGTAACTAAACAATGCCAGTGGTGTGCCTACTACCGGCAGCAATCCGGTGGTCATGCTTACGTTTATGACCAGATGCCAAAATATGCACGCTGCAACCCCTATAACAATAAGAGCACCAAACCTGTCCTTGGCATTTTTTGCTATATTAATGGACCAAAGTATCAAAAATAGATATAGAAGCAAAAGAACAGCCGATCCTAAAAAACCCCACTCCTCGGCCAAAACTGAAAACAAAAAATCGGTGTGCTGCTGAGGGAGAAAATTCAACCTTGTCTGGGTTCCCTTAAGGAAGCCCTTTCCCCAAAAAAGCCCGGAGCCAATGGCGATCTTCGACTGGGTAACATGATAACCCGCACCCAGCGGGTCCAGTTCCGGCCTTAAAAATGTCATAATCCTTCGTTTCTGGTAATCCTCTAAGACAAGCCACAAAAAAGGGGCGGAAAGAAGGGAAAAGCACACAAATATCAGGATAGACCTCCAGCTGACATTAACAAAAACGATTATTGAAAAAGAGACTATGAGCAACACCAGCGCTGTTCCTAAATCAGGCTGAAAAACTATCAATACAAACGGAATAGCTACCAAAATTAGCGGCTTAAAGAGGTCCCTTAATCGGTAGTTTAATATTCGTTCAGACTTGGAAAAAAATTTTGCCATTACCAGAATGATTGAGATCTTTGCCAGCTCCGAAGGTTGAACGGAAAAATATCCCAACTCAAACCATCGCTGTGAACCGTGGGTAACTCTGCCTGCATGCAAAACTAAGATCAGGAGGATAACAGATATAAAATACACGGGATATGCAAACCTGGCCAAAAGATGGTAATCAAAGGTTATCATCAAGAAGAAAACAAAGAAGCCCAAACCGTACCAGCAAATCTGCTTAAAATAAATTTGACCCCCGTTAATGGAATAGGTAGCGCTATAAAGATTGATAATGCTAAGTAATCCGATGCATATCAGAAGACATAGCAGTATCCAGTCAAAATTCCCTATCAATCTGCGGTCGAACATCTCGTTTAATCCCCTTTTTTCCGGCTGAAATAGGTTTCAAGTATCTTTTTTGCGATAGGTGCAGCCACAAGGCCCCCCTGTCCGCTGTGTTCGACCAGTACCGCCAATGCTATCTCGGGATCTTTTACAGGGGCCACGGCCACGAACCATGCGTGGTCCCTGAATTTATATGGAAGCTCTATCTCTTGTCCGTTTTCAGTATTTTCCGGCATGGATATTACCTGGGCGGTCCCCGTCTTGCCGGCAACGTCTATTCCCTCAAGCCTGGCCCTTCCTCCTGTTCCGTAAGGCTCATTTACAACCCCGAACATTGCATTTTTTAACATTTTCGCATGGCCTTCCTTTAGCTTCCACCGGTCATCCTGGACAGGCCTAAGTTCGAAAATATCACCTTTACCCGGATTGCCTACCAGCTTTGTAACTTGGGGTTTGTATATGGTTCCGCCATTAAAAAGGGCGGAGACAAACCTTGCCATTTGAATAGGGGTTACAAGGGTGAAGCTCTGCCCTATCGCCACGGAAAGGGTTTCTCCTTCTTGCCAGGGTATATGCCACTTTTTGAGTTTCCAGGACCTGTCAGGTACAAGTCCTGGTTTTTCATTTCCCAATCCCAGGCCTGTTTCGCTACCGAAACCAACCTTTTTAGCGTATTTGGAAATTATGTCTATCCCTATCCTTTGACCCATTTTATAAAAATACACGTCGCACGATTCAACCAATGCCTTATGCAGACTTACATAACCGTGTCCCTGTTTTTTCCAGTCCCTGTATTCCCTTCCCTTGAAATTATAACTGCCCTTGCAAAATATCTCTTCATCCGGGTCAATAAACCCCTCTTCAAGCCCTGCCAGGGCCACCACTATTTTGAAGACAGAGCCCGGAGGATATTGCCCTGATACTGCACGGTTTTGCAAGGGAAAACGGAGATTGGAGAGCATCTCTTTCCAGCCTTTCTTATCCATTCCCCTTGCAAACCTATTGGGATCAAAGGCCGGGCTGCTGACCATGGCCAATATTTCTCCTGTGTCCGGTACCATTGCCACAACCGCACCGGCTTTCCCTTTGAAGGCCCTTTCCGCCGCCATCTGAATATCTTTATCTATGGTCAGGTAAACATTTTCACCCGGCTGGGCGTCCTTTTGAGACAGCATCCTCAACTTCCTCCCAAACGCATCTACCTCAACCTGCTGTCCTCCCCTGATGCCATTCAGGTGCCGGTGCCATTTTTTTTCTATTCCGTATTTGCCCACAAAATCTCCGAGCCTGTTTTCTTTGTATTTTTTTTCATTCAACTGCCTTTTGTTAATCTCTCCGAGGTATCCTATGAGATGAGCGGCCAAAGGACCATATATATAATGCCTTCTTGGATTCACATCTATTATTACGCCGGGCATGTTAAACATGTTGGTCTCTATCCTGGCCAGCTCATCCCTGGATATGTCTTTTTTAACAGAAACGGGATCAAAGGGATTTTTCAATCTGGCGTTTTCTATATCATTCCTTACAGCACTTTTGTCAATTTCCACCAGTCTTCCGATATTGCTCACCAAGCAGTCCACACATCTTATATCCTCCGGAACAACGCATAAGTTAAAACAGGGCCTGTTATCAACCAAAAGTTCGCCGTTCCTGTCAAAAACCAATCCCCTGAAAGGGGATATACTTCTCAGGTCGATCCTATTGTTTTCCGATTTCAGTCTATACTTGGAACCGTTGACCACCTGGAGAAACCAAAGTCTTGCGAATAAGAGCCCGAATACTATAAAAATAAGATATATCAGTATCTTAATGCGCTTCTTATATATTTCAGTTTCTGTCTGATCGAATTCCGAATTCCACATAATGATCCCTAGTCCAAAATATTTTCAATCACTGCAAAAAAACCATCAATAGTTTTGTCATTCATAGTTCTGGTTTTCCCTTTCCCTTAGCAGGTTGAGCAAAAAGAAAACAGGGGGCACTAAAAAACTTGATATCAAGGCGGACGCTAATATTGAAATAAACGGAACAGAGACAATTATTTGCCTAAGAGGGAAAAGCCCTATTACGATCAAAACCAAGGCCCAGTTTACCAAAATGAAAAGGAAACAGAAAAGGATAGAGGTCTTAATATTGTTGAAATTCAGAAATTGTTGGCATCCGTTCATTACCAGGAAGGCAGCTGTGTAGGAAAGAGTGAATACGCCAAACTCACAGGGGGCGAATATATCGGTAAAAATTCCCATAAAAAAGGCCAAAAATATCCCCCTGAAACTCTGTCCCATGGCGATAAGATACAGTAAAAATGCGGGTATCAGATTAAAATCAAGCCATTCCGGTGTTAAAAAATGGTTAAGCCCTCCCTTAAGGATTACAAAAAGGCTGCAAGTTATCCATATTAATATATAAGATGTCATTTCTCTCCAAAGTTACACCCAGAGATATGAACCTCTACGATCTTCCGACAAAAGATTATGCCAGTTCTTTTGAGATCTGTGAGCTTTAAGGAAAAAGAAATACCTGGAAGAATTTAGGCCTTGAAATGACCTCGTTCATTTACAGAAAAATTAACCTTATTAAGCCTTTCGGGCCTTTTATTGCGCAGTTTCACTGCAAAGGGGTCCGTGGTTTGATTTAATTACTACGAACACTTCTTCCAACCTTGAAAAATCCACACTCGGATTTACTTTTATAGCCTTGAACAGCTTGTTGGGGTAGCCCTCTATTTTTTCTACATAGCCCAAGTTAATGCCCTTTGGAAAAACGCCCCCCACTCCAGAGGTAACAACAAGGTCATCCTTTTCTATATCGCATGTCCTTATTGCATAATCAAAAAAGCATTGGTTTGTGCCCCTTCCCCTGATCATTCCCCTTCCCCTGGTCCTTTGAACCAACCCGTCGACGGCGCTGTTTGGGTCCGTAATAAGCAATACTCGGGCATAACTGGGAGACACGGAAATAACCCGTCCGACAACCCCTTCGGCATTGATTATCGGCATGTCTATTTCTATGCCGTCGCTTTCACCCTTATCTATGATAATAGAATTGAATAGTCCGCTGGAGTCCCAACCTATTACTCTGGAAGGCAAAAGGGGCCAATCCGTGTTTTCCTTAAGCCCTAAAAGTTTACTCAATCGCCTGTTTGCGAGCAACACCTCTTGGTATTTGCTGTTTTCTATCTCGAGAAATTTTATCTTTTTTTTCAGCATCTGGTTTTCCCGGTGAGTCTTAACCAGATAAAAATAATTGCTCCAGATGTCTTCTGAAAATGATATGGTCCATGTAAACAGCCGTTGAATGGGCGCGGTAATCTCAGTTGCTATTTTCTCCGCCGGGTTCCATTCCTTTCCCTTTCCCAGGCTCAAGGAGAGCAACACAAGGGCTAATACAACAAATATATAATAAATCCATCTCGATTTTTGCTTGAACAACACAGACAATTATTTTATAAGCCCCTTTTATTTAACCACGACCTCTCTTAAAATGGATATATTGTCCAGGGCCTTGCCCGCCCCTACCACAACCGTGGTCAAAGGATCGTCCGTAATGGCTATCGGCAGCTTTGTCTCCTCTCTCAATAATACATCAAGGTTTTTTAACAAGGCCCCACCGCCGGTCAATACAATACCCTTGTCCACCACGTCCGCGGATAATTCAGGCGGTGTCTGCTCCAGTACTATCCTTACCGTCTCCACTATGGTTTCCACCTGCTCGGATATAGCCTTTCTAACCTCTTCCGAATCTATCATAAGAATCTTTGGTATACCGGTTACAAGGTCTCTTCCCTTGACTTCAATGCACTCCGGTTCATCTGTGGGATAAGCATTTCCCAATGTAACCTTGATCAACTCCGCGGTTTGGAGTCCGATCAAGAGATTGTATTTCCTTTTTAGGTGCTGCAAAATTGCCTCGTCCATCTTGTCTCCGCCGACCCTTACAGATCTGGAATACACGGTACCGGCCAAAGATATAACAGCCACCTCTGTAGTACCTCCCCCTATATCTACAACTATATTGCTTGTAGGTTCCGTTATTGGTAAACCCGCCCCTATGGCAGCAGCCATTGGCTCCTCTATCAAAAATACCTCCCTTGCGCCGGCGGACTCTGCTGATTCACGCACCGCCCTCTTTTCTACCTGAGTAACTCCGGAGGGAACGGATATTATTATCCTCGGCCGCACAAGGGACCTCCTGTTGTGCACCTTTCTTATAAAATATCTAAGCATCGTCTCGGTTATGTCAAAATCCGCGATAACCCCGTCTTTCATCGGCCTTGTTGCTACGATATCTCCCGGGGTCCTTCCCAGCATTGTCTTTGCTTCTTTCCCAACCGCCAGAATCTTGTCGCCCCTTTGATAGCCCTTTCTAACTGCCACAACTGAGGGTTCGTTCAAAACTATACCTTTGCCTTTCACATATACGAGTGTGTTTGCCGTGCCCAGGTCGATGGCCAGGTCATTCGAAAATAAACCGAACAAAGGATCTAACAGCATTTCTTCTCCTTTCTGAAATTCTCCTGAATTTAGCATAGATTAATTAATTTTAAATCTTTTATCAAATATAAAATCCGTGTCAGCATTTTATGTTTATCTGCCCGGACCTTCAAGTGAGATTTAGCGTGGGTTGTGCAGTAGAAAACTGCTGCACGATCTGGGTTAAATGCCGGAAAATTATACATTTGGCTTGACAACTCTATGCAGCTTAATTACAGAAAGAATAAATTTTATTCAAAACGTAGGCTGAACTATGAAAAGGACATTCCAGCCAAGCAATATTAAAAGATCCAGAACCCATGGCTTTCGAGCACGGATGGGCACCAAAGAGGGAAGAAAGATAATTAACCGGAGAAGATCCAGGGGCAGGAAAAGGATTTGTGTCTGATCATAAAAGCCCGGTTTTATCGACAAAGGTGCGGAATTCGTTTCGAAGGCCCTTTTCGTAAATACATATGAAAGCCGGAGAGGTCATGGCAACAACAAGGATAAGATTGATAAATTCGGTGCGTGCCCTTTCTCTGCAGGTATCCGGAGTGGGATCAATTTAAATCACCCAGGTTGTTTTTTCAGCCGCTCTGGCGCTTTTTGAAATTCCATGATCAAAACATTCCCCCTTCCGGGTTTTGGGCTGGACGCTTAATAATGATTTCTTTATGAAGCCGATTTAAAAAATGGGGTTGAGCTGCTTCGAAAAAAGGGAAAGGTTGCTAAAAAGGAAAGAGTTCAGGGATATTAACCTGGGAGCAAAAAGGTACCGCACCAATAACTTCCTTGTTCTGCTTAAGCCAAACAAAAGAATTAGCAGTAGACTGGGCATAACGGTCGGGAAAAAAGCCGGCAATGCTGTAAAGAGGAACAGGACAAAGCGGTTAATCAGGGAGTTTTTCCGGCAAAACAAGTTTGCTATTCCCCAGGGAAATGATATTCATATTATAGCCCTAAATTGCGACCAACCCGGTGATTATCATAAGGTACGAGAGGAATTAGGAAGGTTGTTATTTAAAAATGCGCAAGATGCATCTTAGGCCTAGAGACTGGTTTATAGCCCTGATTAAGATATACCAAATGTTGATCTCTCCCCTTTTTCCCCCTTCATGCCGTTTTACACCTACATGTTCTGCATATGCCTCCCTGGCTATCAGAAAATATGGCATAGTTAGGGGCGGCCTTTTAGGCTTGATCCGGATATCTAAATGCCACCCATTTCATCCAGGCGGCTATGACCCCCTCATTTAGACATCTCTGTTTTTATGTAGATATGTACATTGCACATAAGTTGATAAATTTTGCTTTAGTTAATATAATCGCGGTTAATCTGTTACGGGTATTTTATGAACGGCATGGATAAGAAAACCTTGTTGGCCTTTGCGCTTTCTTTTATCGTATTTTTGCTATGGGCCGTTTTCTTTAGCCCGAAAGCCCCTGAGGAAAGGGCAGAAAAGCCACAGGCCGAGCAAAAAGAAGCGCTGTCACCCCGGGAGGGGGAAGTTGAACGGAGAACTCCAACAAGCCCGGTTACCGAGGATGAATTTGCCCCGATCATAAAAAAGTCGACCAAAGACATCCGGGATATCGAGGTGGAAACACAGTTCTACAGGGCGGTATTCTCCGGTGCAGGTCCGTCTATCAAGAGCTTTAAATTAAAAAAATACCTTTCCAAAAATGAACAAGGGGCTCCTCCGAAAGAGTTGATCAGGACTAAAAATGAAGGAGCATGCGGCTTTACTGTAAGTCTTTTAGGGGAACATACCCAAAACCTGAATAAGGCAGAATGCAGGGTAAACAAAAAAGCCATTCATCTCGGCAAGGGAGACCCCCCTGGGGAGCTGGTCTACGTATGCCAGTCACCTAACGGTGAAGAGATTCAAACGAGATTTGTCTTTTATTCAGACAGGTACGACATAGATTTTTCGGCTGATAAAAAAGGTCTCTCTTATTCGCAAGGAAAAGGAAACAACCTTGTATTGAACATTGTGTATTCGCCCAAAGAAGCTAAAAAGAGATTTGGTGCATTTGAGGGAATGGGCCTTCTTTTCGATGGGGAATTAAAAGAAGTTGATACAGAAGATTTTGAGGATGAATCCTTTTCCGGCCAGATACCATGGATTTCCTTCGAGGAACCTTATTTTATGACCGCCATAATCAATCGAACAAGTCAAAATGCAACTGCAAAGGGCGCCATTCTGCCGAACGGAGAGGCGAAGATTTCCTATATTATCCCCATGGAAAGGCTTAAAGTGCAGGACAAAGGGGACTTTACCATCTATATGGGGCCAAGAGATATTCAAATACTGAAAACTCTTGGAAAAGGGCTTGAGAAGGCCATAAACTTTGGCTGGTTCGATATTATCGCCAAGCCCCTTTTGTATGCCCTTCGGTTTCTGAATAAATATTTATCCAATTACGGGCTTTCCATTATACTGCTCACTATTGTAATAAAGATCCTTTTCTGGCCCCTTACCTACAAGAGCTATAAGTCCATGAAAGAGATGAAGAAGTTACAGCCCATGATGGCCAAGATAAGGGAGAAATATAAAAACAACAAGGAAGAGATGAACAGGCAGCTAATGGGACTCTACAAAACCTACAAAATAAATCCCATGGGCGGTTGTTTGCCTATGCTGGTTCAAATCCCCGTGTTTTTTGCCCTGTATAGGATATTATCCAATTCCATCGAACTCAGGCACGCACCTTTTATATTGTGGATTAACGACTTGTCCGCCCCTGACAGGCTCTTTTCCTTTCCCTTCGAAATACCCTTTATGTCTCCGCCTTATGGAATCCCCGTGCTCACCCTGATGATGGGTGCATCCATGTTTATTCAGCAGAAGCTGACGCCCACCGCAGGAGACCCGGCCCAGGCAAAGGTTATGATGTTCCTCCCCCTTGTTTTCACCTTTTTGTTTATCAATTTTCCTTCCGGCCTGGTCCTTTACTGGCTTGTGAATAATATTTTGTCCATAGCGCAACAATATAGAATCAATAAGAAATAGGTTTACCCGAGGAGGATTAATGTCATCCATTGAGATAGAAGCAAAAACAAAAAAAGAGGCCGTTATAAAGGCCTGTAACCATTTTCAACTGAGCGAAGAGGATTTGAATATTGAGGTCCTGGAAGACAGGTCTACAGGTATATTTGGTATAGTGGGAAACAGAAGGGTAAAGATAAAGGCGAGCCCAGTAGATGATGGTCCAGTAGCTATTGCCAGGCAAACACTGGAAAAAATAACATCCTTGATATCCGGGGATACCAAAGTAAGCGCAAAAAAGAAGGGAGACAACATTTGGCTGAATATCCAGGGAAACAACCCCAGAATACTTATTGGCCATAAAGGGAAAATGCTGGAAGCCCTTCAAATCATTGTAAACAAGGCTGTGAACAAGTCATCGGATAAAAGCATAAGGGTGGTAGTTGACGCGGAAAATTACAGGCAAAAGAGAGAAGAATCATTAAAAAGACTTGCTTTAAGGTTGAGTGAAAAGGCAAAAAAAACCAAAAGAAAGGTATCCACAAATCCTATAAATCCCCATGAAAGAAGGGTGATCCATCTTGCACTCAGGGACGATCGCCAAATACAGACAAAAAGCCAAGGTAGCGGAATTTACAAAAAGGTGCTTGTCATGCCCAGCCAAAATTCGGAAAAAGAGCCCGTGGATGAGTGATCTCACATTGCGGCATTCCCCTAAAACCTTATTTGCCGGGATTAATTTAAACCCAGATTGTGCAGTAGTTGGCTACTGCACAATCTGGGTTAAAGGGTGAAGGGGTGCATCTCCCCTTTTTCTGATCGTTTACTATGGAATACAAAACAGAAACCATTGCAGCTATTTCAACCCCCATAGGTACGGGCGGAATAGGGATAATAAGGATAAGCGGGGAAAGTGCCGGATATATTGCACGGAATATATTCAGGCCGAAAAAACCCACAAAATCTTTTAAGAGTTTCCATCTTTATCTAGGCCATATTATCGACTCGGAATCGGGAATCCCTGTGGACGAGGTGCTTTTGTCCTTTATGCGTTCCCCCTTTTCTTATACCAGGGAGGATATGGTGGAAATCAACTCCCACAGCGGGTACACCGTATTGTCCAACATACTTCAAATAGTGCTTCAAAAAGGCGCCCGGCCTGCCAACCCCGGAGAGTTCACATTAAGGGCCTTTTTGAACGGCAGGGTCGACCTTACCCAAGCAGAGTCCGTATTGGATATAATAAATGCAAAAAGCGACGTCTCAATACGTATGGCATCCGGTAACCTCTCAGGTTCCATGGGGAAAAAAGTCAGGCGGATAAGGGATGAAATCTTTGATATTCTGGTAAGATTAGAGGCTGATATAGATTTTCCGGAGGAGGAAAATGCGAAAATAAACCGTTTGGAAGCAGCCTCTCAAATAGAAGGGAAAATAATCGGGCCGATCAGAGACCTCGCAGATGAATACAGGCAGAGAAAAGTCTGGCAGGAGGGTATATCCGTTGTGATAGCCGGAAGGGTAAACGCGGGGAAATCAAGTATTTTGAACCGAATTCTTGATCAGGAAAAGGCCATAGTTACCCCTGTACCGGGGACAACCAGGGACATTCTTGAATGCGCCGTTAATATAAAGGGAATACCCCTAAAATTGATCGATACAGCCGGCGTTCGCAAGGTGAAAGGTGTAATAGAAAGACAGGGCCTGGAATTAACCAACAGACAAATAGAATCCTCGGACATGCTGCTATGGGTCGTGGACAGAACAAGGCCCCTGAACAAATACGACCTGGATATAGTTGGCAAGGCGGACAAGCAAAAGACAATCTGGGTTATAAACAAGGCGGACCTTCCGGCTAAAATAAGCAGCAAAAGGATTAATTCCGTTTTTAGGGATTGCCCGAAAGTGGAAATATCCGCTTTGACCGGCCAGGGGTTGGAAGATCTTTATAGCACGATCTTCCGCAGAATAACGGGCAACGGAAAGACTGTCACCCAGAAGAATATAATGCCCAATTTAAGGCACAAAGTCTTGTTGGATAAGGCGGAAAAATTTCTAAAACAGGCCTGCATAAATCTTAAAAACGGATTGCCCTTAGAGACGGTGGCGATAGAGCTTTACTCCGCGAGGGACTGCGTAAATGAAATAACTGGTGAAAAAATGGACCAGGATGTGCTGAAAAATATATTCAGCAGGTTTTGTATCGGCAAATAGAAAGGTCCCTGATTTTTATTGGAAGCGGTTGGTAAAAAAAGACAATAAAACCGGGAAAGTAACGGAATGGGATGCATAGGACTGTTTTTACTTTTTTTGATAACACTTCCTGTTTTTTTTATTCTTCTGTTTCTGAATGTCGTAACCATATCATTCGGTAAACTCGGTGTTTCGCCGGAGAGCGCTTTTTTTCTGCTGATCGCAATGGTAATAGGAAGTGCAGTAAATATCCCTGTATCACGCCGCAGGATCCGGCCTGTATCCCCACAGCGGCAGTCCTACAGGCAGATCTTTTTTTACAGGCCGCCGGAAGTTACAGAACAGGTAATATTTGTAAACGTAGGAGGTGCCGTTATTCCCGTGGGCTTTGCCGTTTACCTCCTGCCTATGGCCCCGATTGTTTCAACCATCCTGGTTACAGGAATTATGGTGATAATAACTAAATGGCTGGCCAAGCCGGTCCCAGGTGTAGGCATAAGCATGCCGTTCTGGATACCTCCGCTTTTCTCGGCGGGCCTTGCCCTTGTGCTTTCCCCGGATAACCCCGCGCCCGTCGCCTATATATCAGGCGTACTTGGTGCACTAATCGGGGCTGATTTGCTGAATTGGCCGAACTTCAAGAAACTCGGTTCCCATGTGCTGAGCATAGGGGGCGCCGGCCTATTCGACGGCATATTCCTCACAGGAATAGTAGCCGCATTGATTGCATAACATTGCAGTCCGGGTGGCGACAGCGCCCCATCCCATATTATTGGTCGTTTTTATGATATTATTTTTTTATCGAAATCGGCGTTGGCGAAAATTTCACATAGGTATAAAATTTGTAAATGCTTGCTTGGGACACAGCCAAGTCGATACAACCACCATCTACGCCGATATTCTGCCCGAGAAAAACGGTAACCTGGCAAACATGCTTGACAGGACTGAATAACAAAAAACCCGGAGGGCGGGAAGCCGGGTGTAAAAAAAGCTATTAGGTGTGGATAAATCCGGGTCGAAAAACCCGGCTACGTTATCAAGGGATTTTTTGATAAAGCCGATCGCTATTGATCCGCCTCGTTAAAGCATCTGTGGAAACGTCAAAAACCGGAGATAGAGTTGTTGCCATATACTCTATGGCATATTTCAAATAATTATGCCTTGAAACTCCCTTGTTTTTCGCTTCTTCGACTAATGCTAAAACTTGTTGAGAGTAAAGGTCAAATTGTTCTGCGAGATGTCTTTTAGGAACAAGAATGAGGCCCGCAAAGGCATAGCCTTGATATTCCATCTTAGAGTGATCCCTGCTATCAAGTTTATTGAGAAATGTAGCCCAATAGTTTATCGCATCCGTGGGGTCGAGGGTTATTTGGGTTAACTCCTTTCTGTGCATTCATAGATGTCCAATTTCGTGCGCCAATGTGAACCTAAAGCGGTAGGGCTTATCCTGGTAAACCCCTTCGTCAATATAAATGGCTTTAAAATCGGGACTAATAAACCCTTCCGCAAGACCTTAATCACCATTGAAAAAGCCCTTTTTTAGCTTCAATATTATTACTTATAAGCATGGATTTTATATTTGATCATTTTGGATTTATTTTTTCCTCGGCATCGTTGCTACGGTTGTCATTGGTGTAGTGCGGGCAAAACAGGGGAAGTTGGGGGAGGATATGGAGGAAGCGCAGAATTATGGGCATAGGTATGATTGTTTTATGGACGGTAGCCCTCTTGATTCTCTTAATCCCGCTTCTGTAAACAACCCTGCTGGACCTACATCTATAGCCAACACCAATTGACTCCGGTAGCTCATCTCTCATGCCGGATAAGGTGGTGACTCTGCCAGCCCGACGGTGACGCTCCGCTCTGTGTCCGCCTTGGGCGGACATTTTCGATGCCGTCCACTTGCCCGATCCAGCTGAGTAGATGGTCAATTTGCCCTATACCTAACCCCCTTGCCCAAATCAAAATCGTCCATTCTCGGGCAATTTTGGAGTCCAATTTTTAATGCTCGATTTATTTGTATTTAAATGTATTATCATAGAATACATTTAGCAGGAGGTGTCTTATGAAACCGACAACTGTCCGTATTGATGATGACATACTCAACCGTGTTGATGGTTTAGCAAACACGTTGAGCCGCACAAGGTCATGGGTAATAAATCAGGCTATAGAAAGGTTTCTTGACTATGAAGAATGGTTTGTTGAAGAAGTGAAGGCGGGACTGAGAGAGATAGAGCAAGGCGATATCGCAACAGATGATGAGGTGGCTGGAAGATTTAGCAAGTGGACGGAAGATGAAAGTTAAATGGACCCGTAAGGCTCTTGTTAATTTAGACAAAGCCGTTGAATTTATTGCCGCCGACAAACCTACACCAGCAGCTGATGTTGCTACAAAAATATGGAATGCCGCACAAAGGCTGGCTGATCATCCTGGAATAGGCCGCCCTGGCAGGGTCTCAGGTACACGCGAACTTGTGATTTCAGGCTTGCCTTTTATTCTGCCCTATACGGAAAAAGAAGGGGCTGTGTATGTTTCGAGAGTGATGCATACGTCAATGAAGTGGCCTAAAAAATTTTAAGATATTTTTCAATTCCAAAATCTGCTCCGGCTGCCCCATTAAATCCTCGACATTGCCGCCTTTATAATGGGTGGTATTGGACACCCAGGGGAGCTTCCTTTTCAACCCTCGCTGCGTTGTCTGCTGCACGATCTGCTTTAAAGAGGAAGTACTGACCCATAGAATGGGAACCGGAAAAGGTTCGGACAAAAAATTTGACAATTAAATACCTACAAAGTTATAGATACAAACGGAATAAAATCTGGACTTATACATTCGTTAAAAAGCTGCCAAAAAATTGGTAAGGGGCAAGTTTAAAAAATATCTGTAGATAATATATTAAATAACCCACTCTAAAACTTTTGAGCTGATACTCAAAGGTTTAGTTGACGAAAGGAGAGTAAACCATGAAACAGATGAAAACTGTAACCATAGATGGAAATGAGGCCGCTGCACATGTAGCCTACGCCATGAGCGAGGTTGCCGCCATTTACCCCATAACCCCATCCAGTTCGATGGGGGAATATTGTGATGAATGGGCGTCTCATGGCCGAAAGAATATTTTCGGGCAGACGCTGAAGGTATCGGAAATGCAATCAGAGGCGGGCGCAGCAGGGGCGGCGCACGGGGTTCTGGTATCAGGTTCTCTGGCCACTACGTTTACCGCCTCCCAGGGGCTTCTGCTCATGATACCGAACATGTATAAGATTTCCGGAGAACTTCTCCCGGCAGTGTTTCATGTATCCGCCAGAAGCCTATCAACGCATGCCCTTTCCATATTCGGCGATCATTCGGATGTCATGGCGGTCCGGCAGACCGGATTCGGCCTGATTGCTTCCGCATCCGTTCAGGAAGTAATGGACCTCGGCCTGGTGGCCCATCTGGCAAGCATAAAGGCCAGCCTTCCCATATTGCATTTTTTTGATGGATTCCGTACTTCTCTGGAGATCCAAAAAATAGAATTGATAGATTATAGCGACATGGCCGGGCTGGTGGACTTTGATGCCGTTGAAAAGTTCCGATCCCGGGCCCTTAATCCGGAGCACCCTCATATGAGAGGTACTGCCCAGAATCCGGATATATTCTTCCAGCAAAGAGAGGCTTCCAACCCGTTCTACGAAAATTTTGCATCAATTGTGGAGGAGGCTATGGACCAGGTGGGTAAACTTACCGGCCGGAATTATAAGCTCTTCGATTACGTAGGCGACCCGGAGGCGGAAAAGGTTCTGGTAGCCATGGCATCCGGCTGCGACACTATTGAGGAGACCGTCAATTATCTTTGCGGCCAGGGAGAAAAGGTGGGTGCCGTAAAGGTCAGGCTTTATCGCCCATTTTCTCCGGAACATTTCCTCAATGCCCTACCGTCAAGTGTAAAAAAGATTTCGGCCCTGGACAGGACAAAGGAACCCGGTTCCATAGGAGAACCCCTTTATGAGGATATTTGCACCGTGTTCGAGGAAAAAGGCGACTCAACAATGATCCTTGGCGGACGTTACGGTTTGAGTTCCAAGGATTTTACCCCGGCCATGGTAAAGGCGGTATTCGACAACATGGACTCCTCTAAACCAAAAAATCATTTTACCGTTGGAATAAATGATGATGTTACCCATAAGTCCCTGGAGATAGGCCCGGAAATTGATACCTCCCCCAAAGGCACGGTAAGGTGCAAATTTTGGGGATTGGGCGCGGACGGAACCGTGGGGGCGAACAAGGAGGCAATAAAAATTATCGGAGACAATACCGATATGTACGCCCAGGGATTTTTTGCCTATGATGCCAAAAAATCCGGGGGCCTTACTGTGTCTCACCTCCGGTTTTCCCCGCACAAAATACAGTCCCCCTATCTCTTGACCAATGCTGATTTTATCGCTTGCCATAATCCTGTTTATGTAAACAAGTATGAGGTACTCGATGGCATAAGGGAAGGCGGAACATTTTTGCTTAATTCTCCCTGGGACAAGCATGAAATGGAAGACCGCCTGCCAAACCGCTTAAAAAGGATAATCGCCCAGAAGCATTTGAATTTCTACAATATAGACGCCATCAAGATAGCAGAGGAGATAGGACTGGGCAGAAGGTACAACATGATCCTTCAAGCGGCCTTCTTTTACATCAGCAAGGTAATCCCTCCGGACCAGGTATTCGGGTATATTAAGGACGGCATAAGAAAGGCCTACGGCAAAAAGGGAGAGAAGATAGTCCAAATGAATATAAATGCGGTGGACAGGGCTGCAGAAGCCCTGGAAAAGATCGATATTCCTTCCTCCTGGGCAAATGCGGGTCTGGAAGAGGCCGATAAAGAGGGCAGAGAAAAATCGGACTATATTCATCAGATAATGAGTCCCATGCTGGCACAGCAGGGTGACAAATTGCCCGTAAGCGTGTTTACTCCGGACGGTACTTTCCCCACAGGCACTACCAAATACGAAAAAAGGGGAGTTGCTATTAACGTTCCCGAGTGGCAGAGTGAGAATTGCATACAATGTACTTTCTGTGCATTCGGCTGTCCCCATGCGGCTATAAGGCCGGTTCTGGCAAGACCCGAGGATATTAAAGACGCCCCTGAATCATTTGAAACAGTAGAGGCAAGGGGCAAGGACCTAAAAGGGCTCAGGTATAGAATCCAGGTGAACACCGAGGATTGCACGGGCTGCGGTGTTTGCGCACAGGTATGTCCCGCCAAAGATAAGGCCCTGGTAATGAAGCCTATTGCTACTCAAACTGAAAAAGAGATTTCCAACTACAATTTTGCGGAGTCACTCCCCATTTTGGATGATCTTATCCCGCCCACGTCTGTAAAAGGTAGTCAGCTTAAACAACCTCTGTTCGAATTCTCAGGGGCATGCCCGGGATGCGGAGAGACCCCGTATGTAAAGATTATTACACAGCTTTTCGGGGACCGCATGATAATACTCAACGCCACGGGGTGTTCTTCCATATACGGGGGTACGCCGCCTACGTGTCCCTATACGGTGAATAGGGAAGGCCATGGCCCTGCCTGGGCAAGCGGGCTTTTCGAGGACAATGCGGAATACGCCTACGGTGTTGTCCTGGGAGTAAATCAAAGGAGGGACAAACTGGCGGATCTTATTCGCGAGGCCATGGGGCAGGAGATAGACCAAAAGCTGAAAGATGCCTTTGCAGGCTGGCTGAAAGCAAAGGATGATGCAGAAGAATCCAAGAAATATGCAAAGGACATTAAAGAAATATTGTCAGGCAATATAGACAAGTACAAGGGAAAGGCACTTAAAATATTAAAAAACATTCAAGGTATGGGCGATCATCTCGTAAAGAAGTCAATCTGGGGCTTCGGCGGAGACGGATGGGCCTACGACATCGGATACGGCGGTTTGGACCATGTGCTGGCCCAGGGCCAGGATATAAACCTGCTGGTGCTGGATACCGAGGTTTACTCCAATACCGGCGGGCAGGCCTCCAAGTCCACTCCCTTGGGTGCGGTTGCCAAATATACGGCCGCTGGCAAGCCCATAAGAAAGAAAGACCTGGGCAAGATAAGCATGACCTACGGGTATATTTATGTGGCCTCCGTGGCCCTGGGTGCGGACAGGAACCAGCTGATGAAGGCCATCACAGAGGCGGAGAGTTATCCGGGCCCCTCCATTATTATTGCCTATAGCCCCTGCATCAACCACGGGCTGGACATGAGCAAGTCTCAGGAAGAACAGAAAAAGGCGGTGGAAAGGGGCTACTGGATAATGTATAGGTATAATCCTTTGAGGGAAAAGGAAGAAAAGAATCCGTTTATCCTGGATTCAAAGGAGCCAAAGGGGGATTTTCGGGAATTCCTGGAGGGAGAGGTACGTTATTCAAGCCTGAACAGGACATTTCCAGACCGGGCAAAAGAGCTTTTCCAAAAGGCGGAAGAGGAAATGAGGAAAAGATACGAGTCCTACAAGCAAATGGCAGGCAAATAATAACCAAGGTTGAGCGGTTCACCATTCACGGCTCCCCGTTAAACCCAGATTGTGCAGTAGACAACTACTGCAAAATCTGGGCTAAAAGGCCTATAACGGGCTATATAAATCGTGGACATTCCAAATAAGGTTTTGAGTTGGTTGAACGTTTCGAGCGCAACCCAGGGCCTTACAAGCAGGGTAAATACAATGAAACCCAGGTGCGTCTGGAGTTTATCAATCCATTCTTTGAGGAACTGGGATGGGGTATCACCAACAAAAATGGTTATGCCGAGGCCTGCAAAGAGGTGGTTCACGAGGACGCCGTTAAGGTGGGCGGGGCCACCAAGGCCCCTGATTACAGCTTTCGAATTGGAGGTGTTCGCAGATTCTTTGTGGAGGCAAAGAAGCCTTCAGTCAGCATAAAGGAAGATACCCACCCTGCCTATCAATTGTGCCGCTACGCCTGGAGCGCCAAGCTACCTCTCAGTATCCTTACTGACTTTAAGGAGTTTGCAGTCTATGAAGATATGTACCGCATAAATGTCTTTGACTGGCAGTCAGAGTTCCCGGAGATAATTAATAACGGTGGATTCGATGCGGTGATTGGCAATCCGCCGTATGTTCGGCAGGAGCTTTTAGGCAAGATGAAATCCTATTTCGAGAGGCATTACAATGTGGGTGTACGCCTGATATTACATCCCAAATTCAGGAAAATGCCGGTTAATGAAGAACGTCCAGAACTGCTCCCATCGGTTACTCAAGATGAGCGATCTTAGAGTAAGAATGGTTTGACCACCAGTAAGGGTCCATCGCATGCCCGACTTCTTCATCCGGGTTCCAATGAGATTCTTGCAGGCGGCTTCAACGACACCACTTCCAATGGGGAGATTGTTCTGCTGCAATTGTTCGCAATTTTGATCCTCAACATATTTATGAATATGCCTGCGGTTCAAAATTGCT
>CAZZPR010000003.1:0-71930 GCA_964655655.1 uncultured Desulfobacteraceae bacterium
TAACGTGAAGTAAATTTGCGGGAATCTCCACAAGGGAAACCTTAACGGGGGCTTGAGCGGTGTGACGGGAAACTGTCACGCACTGTTGTGTGTCCAGCTAAGGCTGGTATGTTCAGTAGGAGTCAGTCCTGCCAGGGCAAGAATCAGAAGCCCTGTAGCCTGAATAGCAGGTAGGAGGGAAACCGAATATCTGAAGCCTATTGACAAAGCATCTGTAAGGCAGTGGATCGAGTGGCTGAGGCGGTCGTAAAGAACAAAACCCGAGTCATTGACTTAGACCTTAGGGCCTATTTTGATAACGTTCGGCACGACATTCTTTTAGGGAAGGTTGCCGAACGGGTAAGCGATGACAAGGTGATGCGATTGCTTAAGCTGATCTTGAAAGCCGGTGGTAAGCGGGGCGTTCCTCAGGGTGGTGTGATTTCGCCCTTGCTCAGTAATATCTATCTCAATGAAGTGGATAAAATGCTGGAGCGGGCCAAGGAGGTCACCCAGCATAGCAGATTCACCTACATCGAATATGCTCGTTTCGCCGATGATCTGGTGATCCTGGTAGACGGCTTTAGGAAATGGGAGTGGCTCTTAAAAGCGGCCTATAAGCGGCTGGTTCAAGAGTTTGAAAAGCTTGATGTTCAGATGAATCAAGAAAAGACTCGAATAGTAGATTTGACTGGAGATGAGACACTCAGCTTTCTGGGGTTTGATTATAGGCGAGTCAGAACTCGTCGAGGTGTGTGGGGAGTAAGAGTCACACCGAAGACGGAGAAACGAACAGCCTTGTTGCGAGAACTTTACGAAACCCTGGGATTATTTAACGATTACGGGGTTAGGCATTACAAGGCTTGAAAGCGCTGCCAGTGTGATAGGTCACATAACCCTTCAGATGAAGTTAACAGAGTAAGCGTAGTGCGGGAAATCCGCATGCTGCGTTTGACGTGGCGGAGGCTGGAAACGGGCTTTCGAGTACCGCGCCAGCCTTCGACCCTACGTGTGAGCAGGTGAGGGTGAGATTCCCTCCCCTGACTTGACCCAGTCGCTTCGGTTGACCGCAAAAGTCGGCAACTTAGGTTTATGTTATGTGTAACTGAGATAAATACCTTATAAATTATTCCTTGCATATCAAAAAAAACAAACAAGGCACTTCGTAGAATGACGTACAATTATAGCTTTAACGATCGGGAAAAATGGAAGATGCCATGTATACCATAAAATCTTTTTTTGAGAAGTATACGTAAATTCATAATGTTGTATCTAGTCCAATTTCATAGAGTATGGGGAAACACAATTTCTTTGAAAACTTGATATGAATCACATAAAGGGATAGTGCGGTGATATTTTTATCTTCCTGGAAATCAATTGTCGGGTCATTAAAAGGGGTATTCTGGAATCTTCTGCTGATAACAGTGGGCAGTCTTCTGTGCGCTTTAGCTATTAACGGTATTCTGATTCCCCATAAATTTTTTGGTTCAGGATTTACCGGCATATCGCTTATCATACATTACTTGATTCCAACCCTCCCAATGGCAGGGCTCTACTTTATGTTAAATGTACCCCTTTTTGCCCTAGGTTGGATGCATGTAGGCCGTCGCTTTTTCTTATACAGTATCGCGGGAATGCTGATCTTCTCTGGCGCCTTGCTGTGGGACCCTGGTTCGTTGCCAGTCCATGATAAAATTTTAAGCGCTATTCTGGCCGGGATTATCGTCGGAATAGGGTCAGGGATTATCTTGAAGTCTCTGGGTTCTTCAGGGGGAATGGATATACTCTCAATTATCCTCATGAAACGTTTTTCCGTTCGTCTCGGATCGAGTATTCTTGTCTCCAACGGATTTATATTGGCAGCAGGAGCTGTTCTCTTCTCCCTGGATATGGCCCTCTATACCCTTATATACCTTTATGTCAACTCCTCCATCGTTAATCTGGTAGTTTTTGGCTTGAGCCAAAGAAAAGCGGTTTTTATAGTCACACCCCAATGGAATAGGGTTTCCCAGGAAATTATGGAGAATATCCATCGGGGGGTAACAAGCATACCGGGCAAAGGCGCATACACCGGAACGGAGCAAAATATATTATACACAGTGATTACCTTTAGGGAGCTTGCACGTCTCAAAAAAATAATCAACAAAATCGATCCACATGCATTTGTAGTGGTAACAGACACCTTGGAGGTAATGGGACAGCGGGTTGGAAATCAACCTCATTGGTAGTTATCCGGAGGTATCATCTGGTGCCTGCAAACAAAAATATTTTATCTCAATTCCCTGGGAAGCACATATGCATCCTTTTGTGATTATAAAAAATTTACGGTTTCAAGATACTATCGACGTCCTCTTACTTTCGGTTTTGGTGTACCATCTCTATCTCTGGTTTTGGGGCACCAAGGCCTTCAAGGCCCTGGTAGGGCTCCTGGCTTTGGGAGTTGTCTTCACCCTCGCCCGATTCTGGGGCCTGTTTCTAACTACGTGGGTGTTTCAAATACTATGGCAGGTTCTGATTGTGCTTATAATAATTCTCTTCCAGTCGGAAATCCGTCAGGTGTTGGAAAAGGTGAACCCTCTTCAGGTAATTGGACTGCGCCGTTTTTCCAAGTCTGCCGAGTGGATTCCAAGCCTGGTTGATACGGTTTTTTCACTAGCTCAAATGAAAATCGGTGCCCTGATAATATTCGAGCGCACAGACCTGGTTGAGGAGCTTATTACCGGGGGCATTTCACTGGAAGGAGAGCCGGGCAGAGAAATTCTGATGAGTATCTTTCACAAGGAATCTCCCTTGCACGACGGAGCACTGCTTATTAAAAACGGCAGGATCGTCAAGGCGGCCTGTTATCTGCCCCTTAGCTCCTCTGAAGGGCTCCCTAAGGAATGGGGCACGAGGCACCGGGCTGCCCTTGGTCTTTCAGAACGGTGCGATGCCTGGATACTGGTTATCTCGGAGGAACGCGGAGAAATATCTATTGCACGAAAAGGACAGATAATTCATGTAGAAAATACAGAGAAACTTTCAAAACTGGTTCTAGAAGCCACCAAGCCGCCACTCACCACTGATATCACCTGGTGGGAAAAGATTCGCACTCTTATCTTCAGGCGCTGGCACCTCAAACTTGCAACTTTCGGACTGGTAAGTATTTTCTGGTTTCTGCTCGCAGGGCAACAAAACTTCGAGATCTCATTAGAGGTCCCTCTAGCAATTAAGAACCTGCCTGCAAACATGAAAATCCAGGAACCGGTACAGCCTCAAGTACATATAACTGTTAGAGGGCTTCGAAAGGATGCGAGCACCTTAAATAGCAGAAACGTCCACGCCGAAGTAGACCTTTCCAGGGCTGGTTCAGGCAACCAGGTCTTTCGGATCACCCGCGATCATATCATTCTTCCCAATGATAGAACCCATGTTGTACATATCAAGCCCCCTCAGGTAAAATTTAATTTAAAAGAGGCTTCGCCCGAAAACTGATCTTTTAAACCCAGATTGTGCAGCGGCCAACTACTGCGGCCTGAAAAACCTTGCTGCAACGCTTCAGGCGCACATGGCTCTCAGCACTCATCTTCCCACTGCGGATGGTAAAATGGTTCACCTTCGTTATTGCAGCATACCGACACCGAAGCAGGTGGAGGTATATAGTGCATTAAAAATTACCAGTGTTCCCCTGAAACTTACCAAGGTGGAGATGTAAAGATGTAGTGACCATAAATCTGGTCGCTTTGCTCTAACCCACCGATATCACTGTAGTTGTGTTCATAATGGGGTTAAACTTGGGCTAAGGCGCGAAGTCTTCTATGTTTTTGGGCGCACAGAAGGCTTGGCATGACGACCACAGCGATTGGGAGAAGGCTAAATATATGCCAATCGGTGGTAAGTCGTTCATCGATGAGGGGCCAGCAATTTGAAAGAGAGAATGGCTTCGAGCTAATCGACTCCAAAGCATAAAATCATAGACGTCCCCATTCCTTACATTCCTTATATTTTGGGATATGGGCCTTCTTTCGTCACATAATATTCCTTTATGGGTTTGCGCATTTATGGAATGCTACTGGCTATAAAGGGAAGCGAGCAAATTGCAGTAGTGTTCTGCAACCAGATTTCTTTGGCGCTCCACAACCTTCTCTTTTTCCTTTATGGGAAGCGAAGTTTCCATATCTTTGAGCAGCCTAATCTGGGTCTGGATCTGCCTTCCGTGCTCGATTTCAATATCATATAGTGCCATCAGAAAGGGGTCTTCGAGCTTTGTGTCCGGCGGCAGAAGGGAGATGAAGCGAATCTCGGAAAGAAAGGCGTGGCTTAAGGCAAGGTATTCATAAAACCTCCGGTCCAGGGAAAAAAATCCGGTAAGGTAATCATTTAACCGGGCCTTTTGCCAGAAGTCCATCTGTAAGCGGGCGACGTCCATGTACAGAAATGGATTTGTGCTCCATTTTGTGGTCCTGAAGAGCAATGTGGAGAGTTCCAGTTCCTTGAACCATTGCTTGTGAAGAAAATTGTATGCCACCCAGTTAACGGATTGAAACTCTATCCTGGAGACAATAAGTGCGTTGTTGTTCTTGATGCCCTGAAGAAAGAGGGATATCCTGGTTTGCTCCTCCGGGCCGAGGCCGTGTTGGGTCAGGTAACTGGATGCATCTTCCTTGATTTTTAGGAAATCACTTGGTTCCATTTTTTTTGGTTCCCCCCGCTTTTTTTGATAAAAGGTATGGCGCGGGTATGGTCGCCCTCGCACGGGAAGGCCACCGTTTCCGAATTCGGGTCATCCGAGGCCACCCACACTGATTGGTCCCCTTTCCATTTATTGTTTTCCACCTGATTTACAAAGTCCACAATGACCCTCAGGATAATTTCCGGCACTTCAAGGGTAAAGGCGTGGCATGCGTGCTGTATGAGCATCAATCGGGAGTTCTTTATTTCCCTTCGCATCACCTCGTGGTAGGAGCGGGGAGTCAGGTAATCGTATTCCCCGTTCATGATCAAGGTGGGGTCCTCAATCTTTTTAAGCTCGTGGGTGAAACCCTTAAATTTAATGACCGATTCCATTATATTCTGGATGGAATACAGGTCATTGTAGGAAAAGCTGGTCCGGCTGATTACCGGTACCGCTTCCTGGTTTTCCTGTATCCACTTGGAGCTGAAATTATAAGGCAGAAGTGAATTAACCAGGTATTCAAACCCGATATGGATCATGCCCTCAAAGAGGTTTTTGCCCTTCCAGTAAAGGTGTGCATCCATCTCGGTGAAGGCGCTCATCGGGCCCAGGCCTCTTACCCGCTCCGGGTATTTTATGCCGAATTTAAGGGTAATAACCCCTCCGAAGGATATGCCCATGACATAGGCCTTTTCGATATTGAGGTGATCGAATAGGTACAGTAAGACATTTACGTTATCCTCGAAATCAATAAAAAGTATCGGCTTGGACGACACCCCCTGGCCGAGAAGGTCGTAGGTCAATACCCGGTATCCGGCCTTATTTAAATATTCCGCATAACTTTCCCAGTGCTGGGTCCTCTGGGTTAACCCGTTTATAAATGTAATTACAGGGGTGCCGGGTTCTCCTGAAAATTCGTAATGTACGTCGTAACCCTTGTAGTCAAAAAACGGCATGATTAACTCCTGGACACAGGGTGCTGTTCATGAAACCTGCACAACTCATATTTCTCAAAGATTGTGGTGCTTTTCTTTTGTTCCGAGGCTCCCGGGCTGGTCTTTTTGCTGGTCGCTGGATACTGGTTACTGGTCACTTGATGCTGGAAAGAAAAAAAGAAGGTGTTTTTTGTAAAACCAGCACCCAGAAACGAGAAACAAGTAACCAGTAAATGGTAAGTCACGAAAAGAACAGTGCCCGTTCGATCTGGAGGCTCTCGACAGGCTCCGACTCGGCGGAGCTCGTCGCGGGCCACCAGTCAAATCCGAAAAGTACCACCATCTTTTTTTGGATGACAAAACATTTCATGTTTTCAAGGGTCTCGTTTATATTTAAAAGGTGTCCATGGCGGAGGACCAAAGGTATACTAAACTTTAAATATTATTCCCGGAGGTCGCAAAAGTCAACCCGTTAAAAGATTGCCGATTTTTAAAGATTATCGTTGACTTGTTTTTTTCTATTTTATAAGACCCTAAATATAAAAAAGCGGGGGAATAATGGCAGCCAGGCTGGAGATAAGATTAAAATCGGGTCTATTTGATGCCCATGGCGATGGCATAAGCCACAGGGCCTATGAGTACTTCGGGCTGGATGTGGCCGAAGTGAAGGTTATAAGGGTTTTGACCGTTGATGCCGACCTGACGGATGAGCAGCTGGATAGAATCAGGAACGAGCTGTTCACAAACCCGGTGACCGAGGAATCCTCCTTTTCCCCGCTGAAGGGTGATTTCGACTGGGTCATCTGGGTTGGACTCCGGCCGGGGGTAAGGGACAATGAAGGGAGTACCGCGGTTGAGGCCATAGAGGATCTTTTGGGCATTGGCTTTAAGAAATACGAATACGTTTATACCTCCAGGATATATCAAGTAAAGGGAAGCCTGGATGAGGAAGGTGTTCAAACTATTGCCAGAGAGATGCTGGCAAACGAAATAATACAGCAATGGAGAATATACAAAAATGAGGAATGGGACAACAGGCGGGGAATAGGTATTATTGTACCGAGGGTTTCCTTGAACAAGCCGCCCCGGGTGGATACGTTTTCCATAAACAGCGACCATGAACTGAAGAGGCTTTCGGGAGAAAGGAACCTGGCCCTCCATGAGAAAGATATTCCTGTTATAAGGGATTATTTCCAGCGCGAGGATGTCAAAAATGAGAGAATAAAGGTCGGCCTGGACCTTCCCACGGATGTAGAGCTCGAATACATATCGCAGGCAAGGAGTGACCACTGCAACCACAATACATTCAGGGGGCTTTTCAGGTACAGGGATGAAGGAAACGGCCACCAGGAGGTGCTCGACGACCTGTTCAAAACCTGCATAGAAGCACCCACAAAGGAAATAATGAAAAAAAAAGATTGGGTGATCTCCGTTCTTTGGGATAATGCTGGTGTGGGCAGGTTCGACAAGGACCACTATTATGTTATTACAGGTGAAACCCACAACAGCCCCTCCAATATGGAGGCCTACGGCGGGGCACTGACCGGGATAGTGGGTATTTACAGGGATCCCCTGGGTACAGGAAAGGGATCAAAGCTGATCCTGGGCACCTACGGATACTGTGTCGGGCCCAGGGATTACAAAGGGGAACTCAAGCCCAGGCTTCACCCCAGACGGCTTCTTGACGGGGTTATCGAAGGGGTTAAGGACGGGGGCAACAAGAGCGGAATTCCCACTGCATTCGGTCAGGTAGTATTCGATGAATCGTACATGGGAAAATGCCTGGTCTTTGTGGCGGCAATGGGAATAATACCGGCTGTAGTGGACGCCCGGTCCTCACATCTAAAGGAGACCAATCCGGGTGATTTGATAGTCATGTGCGGAGGCAGGGTAGGAAAGGACGGCATCCACGGTGTAACCGCCGCATCGGAAACCTATAGCGAAACCACCCCGGCCGGACACGTACAAATAGGCGATCCCTATACCCAGAAAAAGATGCACGATTTCCTGCTGGAGGCCAGGGACGAGGGATTGATAGAGTTTATAACGGATAACGGAGGAGGCGGTCTGTCCTCCTCGGTAGGGGAGTCCGCAAGGTGGAGCAACGGCTGCAGAGTAGATCTGGAAAAGGTACCCCTTAAATACGAGGGACTGGATCCATGGGAGATCTGGGTCAGTGAATCACAGGAGAGAATGACGGTTGCGGTAAGGCCCGAAAATATTGAAAGACTCCTGCATCTCTCCGCCAAGCATGCGGTGGAAAGCACTGTTATCGGGAAGTATACGGCCAGCGGATACCTTCAAATTACCTGCAACGGAGAGACATGTGCGTATGTAAGCATGGAACTTCTCCGTTCTTCATTTCCCCAGTGGGAGTTCGAGGCCGAATGGGTTCCTCCTGAAAAGAGGGGACTCTGGGAGCCTGTTTGGGAGGAGCCAGAGGACCAGGGAGGTCTCCTGAAGTCTATCTTAAAGAGGCCGAACATCTGTGCCAAAAATTGGATTCCCAGACAGTACGACCACGAGGTACAGGGTGGGAGTGTTATAAAGCCCCTGGTGGGAAGGAACAGGGATATGGTAAGCGATGCAGCGGTGGCCAGACCTGTTTTGGGGTCAATGAGAGGTATTTCGATTACCCAGGCGGTAAGCCCCTTTTATTCCCGAATAGATACCTACCCTATGACCGCGGTTACCATTGACGAGGCGGTTAGGAAGATTGTCGCCGTAGGAGGCGACCCCGACCAGATAGGGGGTGTGGATAATTTTTGCTGGCCCACCATTATATACGATCCGAAAACCAACCCGGATGGAAAATACAAGGCCGCCCAGCTGGTGAGGTCATGCCTGGCGTTGAGAGACTACACCCTGGCATTTGAAATACCCCTGCTTTCAGGAAAAGACAGCATGTACACGGACGGCCATGTTAAGGGCGATTTCGGAGTAAACCGAAAGATATCGGATTTGCCTACCTTGCAATTTACCGCTACCAGTATAGTGGAGGATGTAAGGAGTTGCGTTACCATGGATGCGAAGATACCCGGGGACCTTGTTTATATTCTGGGTGAAACCAGGGACGAGCTGGGGGGAGGCGAGTATTACCAAATGATGGGCTGGACCGGGTTGAATGTGCCTACTGTGGATTCCAAGAAGGCAACACCCCTTTACAAGGCCCTTCACAAGGCTATATCCGGGGGACTGGTGGCTTCCTGTCATGCAGTGGGCAGGGGCGGCCTTGGCGTGCACTTTGCGCTTGTTTCCATGGGAGGAGAACTTGGCATGAAGATCGACCTGGGCTCTGTTCCGGCGGAGGGCGGGATTTCCGATACCAGGATTCTTTACTCCGAGTCCGCAGGAAGGTTTATAGTTACGGTCGATCCCGAAAAAAGGGAAAAATTTGAGCGCATAATGAAGGGAATGTATTTTGCCTGCTCCGGAGAAATCACCGGGGACGGAAGATTTGAGATATCCGGCAATAACGGAGAGGTTATCATAAGTGAAAGGGTTGAGGATTTAAAGACGGCATGGAAGGAACCCTTTGGAGATCTGATATGAAAACCGTAAACGCCCTTGTTCTTACCGGTTTTGGCCTGAATTGCGATTATGAGACCTGTTATTCCCTGGAGCTAGCGGGGGCGAAACCGGAAAGGGTGCATATTAATGAACTGATATCCGGCAGGGAAGAGAACCGAACCAGCCTGGACAGTTTTCATATCCTGGTATTCGGAGGGGGCTTCAGTTGGGCCGATGATCACGGGGCGGGTGTGATTATGGCGGCCAGGTTAAGGTACAACATAGGCGAGCAAATCCAGGAGTTCATAGATAAGGGGAGGCTTGTTGTAGGCATCTGCAACGGTTGCCAGGCGCTCATAAATCTGGGGCTTTTGCCCGGTTTTGACAGTGATTACATGTCCAGAAGGCTTGCCATAACCTACAACGATTCCGGAAACTTTACGGATGCATGGGTGAACCTCAGGGTAAGGGAGGAAAGCGGATGCGTATTTACCAGGGGAATCTCGTCTCTGGAGCTGCCGGTAAGACACGGCGAGGGAAAGTTTTACGCTGATCAAAATGTTATCGACAGGCTGATCAAAGAAGATCAGGTGGTTTTGCGATACTCGGACCCCAATGGTAACCCGGCGGAGGGAAAGTGGCCCTATAACCCTAATGGCTCACTTTATGATATTGCCGGGATATGTGATCCTACCGGCCGGATTTTCGGTCTTATGCCCCATCCGGAGGCATACAACCATTACACAAACCACCCCAACTGGCATTTGAGGAAAGAGGAGCTGGCGAGGTCCGGCAATGGATTCCAGACGGAAGAAGGGGAAGGGGTTGCGGTTTTCCGGAATGCGGTGGATTATACAAGGGAAAATCTTTAAAGATTCCAGTACCTGCCGTGAACCTCTTTTGCCTTTTCGATAACCGGGTTCAGGGCCCTTGTGTTTTCCTTGCCGGCCCATTCCCCGGCCCTTGTTTTGGTCTCGCCCCTCAGCTCCTTTAAAACTGCTTTTACGGAATCCCTGAGACCCTGAAGATTGTATCCTCCTTCCAGGGTGAGCACCAGTTTTCCGCTGCAGGCAGAATCTGCAATATCCATCAGCACCCCGGTAAGCCCTGCAAACCCCTTGGCCGTTACATTCATACCGCCAAGGGGGTCACCCTTGTAAATATCGAAGCCAACCGAGACCAGCACCATATCAGGCTTGAATTCCATGGCTATGGGCTTCAACATGCGCTCATAGATTGCCACGTACTCTGCGTCGCCGTATCCCGTGGAAAGGGGCACATTGACCGTATATCCCTCCCCCTTCCCCCTGCCCGTTTCCCCGAAACTGCCTGTTCCCGGATAATATGGGTATTGATGTGTGCTGAAATAAAGGACTCTGGGTTCATCCTCGAAGGAATGCTGGGTGGCGTTGCCGTGGTGCAGGTCCCAGTCAGCGATGAGTATTCTTTTCAGGCCCAGTTCTTTCAAGGCGTAGACCGCACCTATGGCAATGTTGTTGAAAAGGCAGAATCCCATTCCCCTGTCTTTTTCAGCGTGGTGACCGGGAGGCCTTACCAAACCGATGGCGTTGTTTATCCGGCCATCGTTTACCATTTTTATTGCATTGCAAAGCCCGCCTGCCGCAAGAAGAGCGGCGTTATAGCTGCCTGCGGAGGTCTGGGTGTCCGCATCCAGGAAACCGTGAGGCTTTCCAGAGGTATCGGCAACCCTTTTTATATAACCCTTTGAGTGAATGTAGAGCAATTCATCCTCAGTTGCCTCTCTCACCGGCACATCCGTGTAATTACCTTTCATATCAGGGTCGTTCAGCATTTCATATATGGTTTCAAGCCTTCTGTGACTTTCAGGATGGTGCTCTCCCGGCCTGTGGTCAATGTACCGTTCATCTCTTACAATTCCGGTGGTAAACATGGCTGATCTCCTTTATTGAATTTGGATTTATGACGGAAGACCATTATAATTAAAATTAATTGATATTTCTCGCATGTTAGCAAAACAATTGTAGGAAGGCAAGGGCCGAAAAATGAGGGATATTCCGGAACTTGTCCGGTTCGGTGACAAAGCTCGGCGGTCTTTTTTGGAAAAGAACTTGATAGATAACCGTGATTTTCTTTTCCGGTATTTTGAAAAAGCTAAAAAAAGTTGAAAGTTTTTCTGTTCTCAAGCATCTTTTTAGAAGCCGGAGACCAAACAGGAATCCATCCCCCCCAAAGCCCTGCCCATTTCCTCAAGGCAATATCTACTGTACACAGGTTCCAGGTTCCAGGTTCCATGTTCACAGTTCAAGGTTAAAAAACATATTATCCCCTTTTAAAAATATTCCTGCTAATTGCACCCGGGGAGAGTGCGGGCGCCTCTTATTTTTAAACGGAGAAGAACCCTTATCTATATTAGGCCTATGCCTCGAATAGAAGGCGGGCGATAGTCAAAAATATACTATGCGCACTCCGAGTGATACGGATAGCATATCTGAGTCCCCCCGCACGCCGCAGGGCACCTGGAAAGGGCAGGCAAGGGCTGATATGTTTAAAAAAAGAGACACCCGTTATCTCCCTCTTTGGAAGCTGGGGAAGGATTGGTAAGAAGTAAAGGCACTATCTACAGGTTTGGTTGCATGTGCCCTCATATCCGGGCTTTAAGGTGCTTACTCAAAGATTAAAGACTCCCCAGAGTAAAGCCCGAATATTTCGGGCACTGCCGGATACTGTGGCATTTCAATACACAGGTTCCAGGTTCCATGTTCACAGTTCAAGGTTAAACCCGGATTGTGCAGCAGCCAACTACTGCGGCCTGAAAAACCTTGCTGCAACGCCCTTTTCGCAATTTTGATCCTCAACATATTTATGAATATGCCTGCGGTTCAAAATTGCTCCAAATTCGCGTTTCGCTTGGGTTTTTCAACCCTCGCTACGATGTCTGCTGCACAATCCGGGTTTAATGGTTCTTTGATACATTCGGTAGGGATTTTCGGATAGGAGAAGAGGCAGATTTCCGATACATTGTCATTCTATAGGTATAATAACCGGAAAGCCCCTGTATTGTTCCACTGCCACGGGAACCCCGTAGACCTCTTCTATCATCTCCGGCGTTATATCAGCAGGGTATCCGGCTGCAAAGATCGTACTGTCTTTCAAAAAGATAAACTTGTCCGAAAAGCGCAAGGCGGTATTCAAGTTGTGCATGGTCATTATCGCTGAAACGCTGTGTCCTTCGACGACCTCCTTAATTATCCTCAGAATTTCCATCTGGTTTTTAAGGTCCAGGTTGCTGGTAGGCTCGTCCAAAAGCATTACAGTGGGGTCCTGAACAAGTGCCCTGGCAATACTGACTTTTTGAAGCTCTCCACCGCTTATTTGATCGATATATCTGAGGGACAGGTCTTCCAGATTCAGCCTTTTGATAACTGCATTTACAACTCTCAGGTCATGTTCGGTTACATTCCATTTAATATGGGGTCTTCTTCCCAGCAGGATCGCATCAAAGGCGGTCAGGCGGGCCGGTTCACTGTGCTGTGCCACATAGGCCATTTTTTTGGCGATTTCCATGTGCCCGATATCCAGCACGTTTTCATTTTCCACGAGTATGGACCCCTGTTTCGGCCTTAGGATAGAATTTATGCACTTCAGAAGGGTGGTTTTACCCACACCGTTGGGTCCCAGGATGGCAAGCAGTTCATTGCATTTTACCTGGAACTTAACATTCCGCAAAACTTCTTTGCTCCTGTAACTGAATGCAATTCCGTTGACTTCCAGTATCATCTCCTGTAACCCTTTATGATTAGATAGAGAAATACAGGGGCACCAAGAAAAGATGTAAGTATGGCAACAGGAAGTATATGGGGGGAAAGCATCAACCTGGCTGCGGTGTCCGCCGAGAGCAGCAGCAGACCTCCTGTTATACAGGTGCCCGGTATTAGAAAACGGTGGTCGTCTCCTATGATCCGTCTTACTATATGCGGACAAACAAGACCCACAAACCCGATTATTCCCAGGAATGACACAATGATAGCGGTTACCAGGGAAGCCCATAGCATGCCCCAGAGCCTCTCCCTGCTTACATTGATGCCCAGGCCCTTTGCAGTCTCGTCACCTGCGTCTATTGCGTTATAATTCCACCTGTTTAAAGTGAAATACACTATGGATATGGCTACTATCACTGATATAAATGCCAGCTCTCTCCAGCTGGCCCTGGCTACGTCCCCGAATGTCCAGAATACCATTGCCGCAAGCTGTACGTCATCCGCAAAATACTGAAGAAACATGGTTCCCGCTGTAAAAAGCGAACCGAGGGCTACCCCTGCCAGGATCATTACTTCCGGCGAGGCGCCCCTGATTTTTGAGATTGTAATTATAACAAAAGTTGCTATCAGGCAGAATATGAAGGCGATTATTGTGGTTGCATATGGATTTGCGATTCTAACCGCATCCGCGGGGGTGCTTTGCATGGCTCCTGTGCCCATTATCATTACTGAAAAGGCGGCCCCGAATGCTGCTGCGTGCGATATCCCTAAAGTAAAGGGGGAACCGAGGGGATTCCTGAGTATGGATTGCATGGCGACCCCGGCCACAGCCAGTCCTGTACCCGCTACAACAGCGGTAAGGGACTGGGGCAGCCTTATGTTCCATATGATGATATCCCATCTTTTAGAAACACTGTTCCTGGTAATGGTTTGCAGAACCTCGAGCACAGGGATGTTGACCGATCCCACGGATACGGAAAATATGAGCATGAAAAATACAAAAAAAAGCCCTCCGGAAATAAGGGTGATTTTCCTTCCTATGTACTTTTTGTAGTCTTCCGGGATTTCACCGTGGTCAAGATGCATACCTTACCTTTTTTCTGAGTTCTTAAAATGGAATTCTGGAGAAGACCAGTTTGCCGAAGGCGTTGTTCATCTCGTCAAATACCGGCTTTCCAACCAAAAATTCATAGAGTTCGTCCGCCTTTTTCTTTGGATCTATGTCCTTGAAACGTTCCGGATAGAGGACCTTTCCCACGTAAAAGGCGTCGGCAATTATAGAGCCGTAATTTTGTGTGTACCAGTTATATGGAAGAAGGCCGTAAACATTCCCTGATTTTACCGCAGAGAGCTGGCTGAAGGCAGGGTCGTGCTTCAGTTCGTATACCGCGTCTGCCTGGGGATCGGACATAATTGTTGAAAGGTCCACGAAGATAATATCAGGGTCCCACTGGACGATTTTCTCCTTGGAGACATCCGCATGTCTGAGCTCTTTGGGTCCTTTGTCAGGGTCATATGCCAAATTCCTGGAATTGGTAAAAAGGAAAGGCGGGTAGGCAGGCTCCGTGGACTGGAAGCCATGGGGTCCTTTGAGCGCAATGCCGCCGATGTAGCAGGTTTTTCTGCTGGAATCAGGGATCCCTTTAGTTCTCCTGTCAAGTTCTTTTATTATCAGGTCAAAGAATGAAATAACCGATTCCGCCCTGTCCTTTTCCCCCATAACCCTTCCCATAATCCGCAGGGAGTGATTCATGCTGCTGCGGTAATTTACAAGGTCTCCGTATTCCAAAACGATTACCGGTATACCTGTTTTTGCCTGAAGTTCATCCGGATCATATCCCATCCTTCCGTAGGCCTTGAAAATAACCTGGGGCTGGGGGTCAAGGGCTGCGATAAGCTCCGGGTTGTCGTGGCCGCGGAATTCCCCGAAAAGCGGATACTTTTTGAACCGTGGGTTTGCCAGGGCATAAGGCCTGGCCTTGAATCTTTCCTGGCTTTTTTCCATGCCGTCCACTGCAACTATACTGTCATGTGCCTCCAGGTAAGTGAGATATCTCAGACTTCCTGGGCCCGAGCATATAACCCTTTCTGCCTCCTTCGGAATCTTAACCTCCCTGCCCCACGCGTCAGTGATGGTTATAGTCCCGGAAGAGGCAAAAGTTTCAGGCGTTTTTACAGATAAACCGGTTAAAAGACCTACGGAAAAAACGAGTAAAAAAAGATAAACTATATATTTCCTATTTTCCATATAATTCCTCTCCGTTAATAAAAAAGGGCCATGAAGATCAACAGCGATAAGACCTTCTTGGCCCTTTTTTTGGTTTATAGTTTGAGATACTTTGTTTTAACTACTGGTCCTTCTTGGACACCCTTTTAATAATGTGGTAATACCCTGATGTCAATAGCCTATGCATTCCGTGCATAGATACTTGCCGTTTACCTCCTTCAGCCTTGAGATCATCACCGGCTCTCCGCAGCGGGCGCAGGGCATTGAGGGCTCTATGATTGCCTTTGGGGGCAACGGGATATTTACCTCGCTCAGGGAAAAAAGCTCTCCCGGTGCTTTTTCTAAAATGGTGAATGCCTTTTTAACATGGAGGTCCCAGAATTCACCTATCTCGTCCTTGATGCAATTGTTGTTCCTCATCCTTTCGGTCAATTCACGGTACCTGTCCGAAGTCTCCAGGACATGTGGTTTTAATACGATTCTAATTCCCTTGCCCGATTCTCTGCTCACCAGTGTAAAGGCCTGTTTCCCGTAATCTTTAAAAACGAGATTGCCTTTTCCGAATGTGCACCCGGTCAATACCTGAATTGCGTCAGTTCCGCAGGCACTGTTTTCAACGATGGCTACAATTTCCTCGTCCGGTGCCCTGTTTTCCGCTAACCGGTCAAGCCCAAGTTTTGCGGCCTTGTATCCTATGGCCAGCCCCGGGCAGATATGTCCGTGAAAATCGGCACATTTCCTGAATTCCTCATCCTGCAAAACCCTTTGGGCTTGGATTTTTTCCTTCATGATATTAGCCGGATTGACCTAATTGATTAAAATAAAAAGCCACAAAGATACTTTGTATTTTGACCTTCGTGGCTTTTTAAAATTCAACCGGTTCTTCTTGAACCCTTAACTTAACCTTATAACTTATAAAAAAATCACTTTATGTCAACAATTATTTTCGGAAATATGAACCTTGCCAAAAATCGGCAAATAAATGAGAAAAGCTAAAAAAATTGTTTAATTAGAAAATGGAGCGGAAAGGCTTTACAAGATAAAACCTGTAAGGTAACATTGTTTAAACCCAGATTGGTCAGTAGGCGACTACTGCACAATCTGGGCTTAAAACAAACACAGGGGGTAACGGATATGGGAGGCATGATCGAGTGGCTGGGCCATGCGTGTTTTCGGATTACCTCCGGTGAGGGTATGGTAATAATAATAGATCCCTGGTTGACCGACAACCCTAAGGCACCTATTAAGGCGGATGAAATAGAGAGCGCGGATGCCGTCCTTGTAACCCACGACCATTTTGACCACATGGCGGATGCGGCTTATATTGTCAAGGCCGCCGGAGCAATCCTTATAGGGATCCCAGAAACAGTCGGCAGGCTAAGGCAAGAAGAGGGAGTGCCCGAACCTCAAATAATTTTCGGAACGGGCATGAATATCGGGGGTACTGCAAAGATAGAGGAGATCTCCGTAACTATGACACAGGCCTTCCATTCCTCACATACCGGATCCCCTGCGGGTTACATTATAAGGCTCGAGGACGGGTTTACCATATATCATGCCGGGGATACCGGAATATTTTATTCCATGAAGACCCTGGGGGAGCTATATTCCATTGATTTGGCAATGCTCCCCATTGGAGGCGTGTTTACCATGGACCCTCAACAGGCATCCCTGGCAGCAAGGCTGTTGGCGGTTTCCACCGTCATACCCATGCATTACGGAACATTCCCTGTCCTGGAGAAAGATACATCAACATTCCGGGAAACAATGAAGGAAGAATCGCCCTATATAGAGGTGGTTGTTCTTGAACCCGGGCAGGAATATAAGATTTAGGCCGTTTTCTATCCTTGTGTTATTAATTCTATTCCGTCCTGGCGGAACTCCGGGCTTTCCAGAGAAACCCTGGCTTACAATAAAAAGGAATTTAACCTTTGAACCCGGATTGTGCAGCAGCCAGCTACTGCGGCCTGAAAAACCTTGCTGCAACGCCCTTTTCGCAATTTTGATCCTCAACATATTTATGAATATGCCTGCGGTTCAAAATTGCTCCAAATTCGTGTTTCGTCTGGGTTTTTCAACCCTCGCTACGTTTTCTACTGCACAATCTGGGTTGAAAATAAAGTTCCGGTAATTTCTCACACCGATTGTGTTGTAGCCAACTTCTCACAATACGGGTTCAACCCTGAAGCAAATAGTTTTTCTATAAAGGGCAGCAAGGGAGTATGTTTTAAGATATTTGAGAGTGCACTGCATGGATAACACAAGTGAAACCAGCAGAAAGAAAAAGTCCACCGAACTCTCAGAGGCCTATGCCCCCAGGGTTGAGTTCCTGTTCAGGGCCCTTATGGCCCTTTTTGTCTCCATTTATATTGCTGTGCTGCCGGAGGGCACGGTTCCAAGAAGTCCTATAAATGCAGTCCTGCCTTTAAACCGTTCAATAGGTATCGCCCTTTGCATGGGGTATTTCCTTTTCCATGTCTTTTTGATAAGGAAAATGACAGGCCGGGGATATATTCACCACTTGGTAATACAGGGAACCTGGCTGGATATCATTATTGCCCATCTGGCCTGGATAGGCGGTCCATATGAGCCTTCGCCCCTTTTCCTGCTGGTTCTGGTAGGGGCCATCGGAAACGGTCTTCAACACGGTTTGCGTTATTTCCGACCCATTTTTTTCCTGGTGTTAATTCTTTCACCTTTGGCTTTTGTCTTGCGTTTGCTCTGGTTCGGTTTCAGTTCCGCTTCCCTTATTATGCTGGCCTTTAGCTGGTGTCTGCTCTGTTATACATATTTGCTGTTAAGACGTATTGAAACCTATAAAAAGGAAGCAGATGAACGGGCGGACGAATCAGCGGAGATGGCCGGGCGTTTGAAACAGGAGATAAAGGAACACAAGCGTGCGGAGGAGGAGCTGCGCGAAAGCGAGGAGAGGTTCAGGGAGATGTTCGACAACGTGAATGACGCCGTGTACATGAACGAAATAACCCCGGAAGGGGAACCGGGAAAATTCCTGGAGGCAAATAAAACTGCCTGTAACATGCTGGGTTTTTCAAGGCAGGAATTACTGAAAATGGGGATTCAAGATATTGATTCAAAAGAAAAGGCGGCGGATATACCCGGGGCAATGGAAAGGCTGCGAAAAGATGGCCATACTACCTTTGAGGCGGTTCACAAGGCCAAAGACGGTACCAGGATACCAGTGGAGATAAGCTCCCATGTGTTTACTTTTAGAGGAAGAAAAAGGATATTATCCATAGCCAGGGATGTATCCGAGAGAAAAATTGCCGAGGAAGAGAGAAGAAAGATGGATACCTTGCTGCGGCAGGCACAAAGAATGGAGGCCATAGGCACCCTTGCCGGTGGCATAGCCCATGATTTCAACAACCTGCTGATGGGTATCCAGGGCAATATATCACTGGCGATATTGAAGATGGATCCTCTTAATCCCTGTTACGGGAAATTAAAGAATATTGAAGAATATGTCCAAAACGGCGCCGAACTCACCAGGCAGCTGCTGGGCTTTGCCCGGGGAGGCAAATACAAAGTCAGGCCTACGGATTTAAACCGGGTTGTCAGGAGGAGTTCGGAGATGTTTGCGAGGACCAAAAAGGAAATAGTTATTCATGCAAGTTACCAGGAAGATATATGGTCCGCAGAGGTGGATCGGGGGCAGATCGACCAGGTTATGTTGAATCTTTATGTAAATGCCTGGCAGGCCATGCCCGCGGGAGGTGAACTTTACCTTAGAACGGAAAATATTTCACTTCCCGAGGAGAAGGCTGCCCTTCTTGATTTGAAAGCAGGGGGTTACGTCAGGATTATGGTGAAGGACACAGGTCAGGGCATTGATGAGGAAATGAGGGAAAAGATATTCGACCCTTTTTTTACCACCAAGAAAATGGGAAGGGGAACCGGGCTGGGTTTGGCTTCCGCTTACGGTATTATACGTAATCATGGAGGCATAATCGATGTCAAGGGCAGGAAAGGGGAGGGCACTACCTTTTACTTGTATTTGCCCGCCTCAGGAAAAAGGGTGCCGGAAGAAAAGAAGGATACGGAGCAGACCATGAAGGGCTCCGAAACAGTACTTCTGGTGGATGATGAAGATATGATTCTCCAGATTGGAGAGGAGATGCTGGAGAATTTGGGATACAGGGTCTTGACTGCAAAGGGAGGAAAAGAGGCGATAGAATTGTATTCCAAGAACATGGGTGAAATCAGCCTGGTGGTGTTGGATGTGATTATGCCGGAAATGAACGGCAGGGAAACCTTTCGTGAATTGAGGAAGCTCAATCCCCAGGTAAAAGTGCTTCTTGCCAGCGGGTACAGCATTAACGGAAAAGCTGCGGAGATTATTAATGAAGGGTGCAACGGCTTTATACAGAAGCCTTTCAGCCTGAAAGAATTGTCCCAAAGGACGAGGGAGATCATTGACGGCGGAGAATAAAGTGACAGGTTTTTTAATGCTTGATTCTTACGGCACCGGGAAGCACTCGAAAAGTAAAGTCATTGGAGACCCAGGCATAATTCCCGTCGGTTTGCAGGGACAGGGACATCTCGGAGCAGACCCGTAGCTTTTGACCGGTATAGTACAGGCCGGCCCTGTTCCCCACGGTAAAGGAGGTAAGCAAACCCAGGGACGTACCAATTAGATTCGATTTTACGCACATAATATGTAGCCTGGAATCATCCAGCTCTGCCCTTGGCACTACTTTCATCCCGAATCCATAGTACGGATGCTTGGCAACTATAAAGCTCAAAAGGTTTTTAATCCGGATTTTTTTGTTATTGAGGTAAAGAGTGGCATTGGTGGGTCTGTATTTAATAAAATAGGATCTGGAAAAGGCCATTAGATATGCAAGAAATCCGGAAGTTCCACTGCCAAGGTATTTGCCCCTGAGGCGGGTTATGTCTCCCTCTATACCAACTGAGGCCATAAATGCTTGCCTTTTGCCGTCGCAGTCGATCAAGTCGCATTCATGTATATTCCCGTTCCTTATGCGGTTTGCAATATCTATGAGATCGCCTTTGTATTTAAGGGCGTATGCCATGGAGTTGCCGGTACCCAACGGCAGGTAGGCAATGATTTTTCCGGATATATCTACGGAGTTGATGATATCCGAAAGGGTCCCATCCCCCCCTGCTGCGATGAGCACGTCACAATGAGAGGCAGCCTGTCTTGCGCACTGACACAGATCGCCGGTGGTAGTTGCATCCAGACCGTATATTTCTGAACCCAGTATCTTTGCGGGCCCGGCCAGGAGCGAAAGCTTCTTATCCTTGCTCATCTTTCCGGAGGAGGGGTTTGTTATAATTGCGTAACGCATCTTAATTAACGCCTAACCCGGGTAAATAAAAAACCCGCCTCCCTTTTTTCGGAGATGGGGTAAGTAATTATGCAGGAATAAAAAGCAATAAGGATCATTCCACCGGTATATCTTCCCCCTTTGTCTTTCTGGGCCATTCCACCTCCAGCACACCGTCTTCCAGGAGCCTGACTTTTACATCCTCTTTTCTTATATCTTCCTTAAGTTTAAGCTTCAGAAGGTGACTTTCAGAAGTCCTAGAATATCCGATCTTAAACGGCCGCGGGGAGATTCCCATGTGCAAGGGTCCGAATCGGAAATCAAAGAAATCCTCAAAATCTGAAAAGTTCATATTATTCACCTCCTTTTTTATTGGTATCTATTTTTTGCCTATTGGGTTTACTTGTTTTCCTTTGCCTTTTTCTTTTTGGGGCGTGACTTGCCGAATGTACCCCTCCAGAGCTTGCCCCTTTTGCTTCGTTTGTCACCTTTTCCCATATAAAAATCTCCTTTCCTTCTGTTTTTTTATGGATTGAAGTTTGATGGCTTCGCAAAAAGTCCAATTTTTGCGTTGCGCTGCATCCTTCGCCCGCCTGCAGCAGGCAGGTTACTGCAGCGTACAATAAGAACTCCTCATTCCTCAGGATTTGCGCACCTTGCATTTGGATCTTCTTACAAACCCATCGGACATCAGCTTTTTACGAGCCCGTCGAGTTTATTTAACGAATAACAAAAACGGGGGATTAAATCAAAAAAATAAATATGAGGGTCCCGTAAAAAGCTGATTTATGCCACAAGCGGCATCCTATAAAAAACGAACTTTATTAATAATTCGAGTTAAGTTCGTTGGAAGTTTATATCCCAAAGATACCCTAAGGTGTGCTTTCAAAACTTGAGAGCCTCTTCCAATCAAAAGAATCCAGGGTTTAAGAATTAATTTTTTGCACCTTTTTCCGGGCAGCGCCTTTGACCCTTTGAAGCATCCTGAAATGGGACTGGTAAAGCACTCTTGCGGCGCGTGCAAGAGGGTTGTAGCTTTTATACCAATGATAAATGTCATTAAGCTCCGCACCGAACTTCATTTTGAAGGTGTTGTCTCCCCCGTACATATTGTATTCCTTGATCCCTCTAACTGCGGCCATCTTCATTAAAGTCCACTGAATCAGTTCATTTGGACAGAAGGGTCTGAATTCTGCATAAGAGGCCCCGCCCCAGTAATACACAGTATTTTCGTCATGAGGGAAAAGCCCGGTTGCAATAACCTTGTGGTCATATTTTGCCTTAAGGGCAAACAGCATGTCCTTCTCGCCAAGGCAGTTAAACAGGTGCATCACTCTGTCGCGGGAATAGGTGGGCACCAGCCCTCGCCTGGCAAAGACCTCGATCAATTGATTGTAGAATTCATCTATAATCTCGGGTTTGTGTGTTTCTTCAACCTTAACACCGCTTTTTTCAGCCTTTTTAATAGGATACCTGCAGGATTTTTTTTTCAGCTTTTTCCACATTATCTCTTGGTCCGGGGACAGCTTTACAATGGGCGTCACATTCTTCCTCATTTGAAAACCTTTAGCCTCCATTATAGACGGTTTGAGGATGGGACTCGATATTTCCAGGTGATCTATCCCCGTTTGTTTGCAGTGCCTTTCCATTTTCTCCAAAAATGACTCCTGGTCAAAACCCTTGTTTACAATAGGCCCCATGGATTCTGTGGTCCATCCAATGAGGGGGCTCCCAAGGATTTTAAACGGACCCTTTTTCACCATCAAACCGGCGAAATATCCGATCAACTCCCCTTTTTCCCTGATCTCCAGGATGTGTTTTTCCGCCTTTTGGGTATATTCCAGGAACCTCAGCCATGCCTCTTTATGAAAAATCACGCTCGTATCAAATCCTGAGATGTATTCATCCCAGGATTTCCAGTCTATGTTGTTCATTAACTTGAGCTTCATCTCTTACTCTGCTCGGATTCCGGTCTTGAGTAATAAGGTTGGGTTATTCATTATCATGTTGAACCTCGAGTAATAAAAACCTTGGAAATCAACCATTTTCGTTCGAGCCGGCTGCGTTCTTTGGCGGATATTACATGATGACCTTTTTCCTTCAGCAGGTGATCCAATATGGTTGAAACAGGCGCAAACCACCCGTTTTTGCGGCTTAGTCTCTCTATGAGACTCTTGAACTCGGGATTCAAGTCGCCGTCCCGGTAAAAACCGGGGGTGCCGAAGTGTGTGTACATAATGCAGGCCCCGCCTTCCTCTTCAAGGCGATCCTGGTTTTTCTCGGAAATCGTTTTGCAAAATGTACGGCAGTTTGCCCCTTCGGACGAGGCGAACCAGTAATTGACCAGGGGTCTATTTTCGTCAAAATAAGGCATGCAGGGGCAGGCCTTCAATGTATTTATCTCTGGATACACAAAATTTCTGACGTATTTTATGTACTGCTTGCATTTGTCTCCCCAAAAACACTCTCTCCCCACTAAACTGCCAAGGAATACCCCGCGGTTTTTAAAGACTGTTACAAGGTCATAGAACAGCCTGTATTTTCCGGTTAGCCTTTCGTCTCCCCAGTAAATACTGTCCTCGCAATAGGCGTGATTTGCGTGTGCCTTGGGGTATGTACCGAAATATTCCCTGAATTTTTCAAGTCCCTCTATAATCTGCTCCCTTTTCAGGGTGTGATATGCAGCATTGTGCAGGGCTATTTCGAAACCCTGACCCTTTAATTCCCTGACCCACCTCAGATAATCGTCATCCGCACAAGTTGAACCCCCGATTCCGGGAATATTTTCGCCCTTTATCGGCCATACGGATTTGGTGGTAAGCATCCCCAGATTGTATAGGAATTGATATATCCGTGGGCTGTTTTCAAGGGTGGTAAGATCGGTATCATCGAATACAGAGAATGCAAATCGTTTTCCGTATGGCCAGTTTATCCTTGATTCCATATTATGGTTTTATTTTTTGGGTTTAAATCTATTCCTAAGATGATCCTGCCATTTCCCTTGCAGGTTTACACGTAATAAACTTTTTTTGCAATAATTTACACCCTTTTTCATTGCTGATCAAAACCGGGGAAGGGTTGGTAAGCAGGGAGGCAATATCAACTGGTTTGATTGCATGTGCCCTCATATTCGGGCTTTAGGAAAACTCTTTAAAGACTAAATACCCCTTAAAGTAAAGCCCGAATATTTCGGGCACTGCCGGACACGGTGGTATTTCAATGTACAGGTTCCAGGTTCCATGTTCACAGTTCAAGGTTAAAAAACATATTCTCCCCTTTTAAAAATATTCCTGCTAATTGCACCCGGGGAGAGTGTGGGTGTCTCTTATTTTTAACCCGGATTGTGCAGTAGACATCGTAGCGAGGTTTTTCAGGCCACAGTAGCTGTGGCTACTGCACAATCCGGGTTAAAAGCCCATACTTTGAATACAAGGAGGGCGTAAAACAAAGACTTATACAATACATCCCCCATAAAAAAAGATGGTGGTGCTTTTCTGATGTGACTGGCGGGAAGACCAGCGCTGGAGCCTCGGAACAGAAGAAAAGTACCATCATCTTTTAAGAAATATGAATTATAAAAAAGGCTTTTCCAGGAGTCCGTTTTGTGGACCACGATCTCCCTTCTTAGTACCCGAGAAGGGGACGTGTCTTCTTTTTCCTGTAATACCTTATTAAAAATTATTTTCGCCTACGATCTCGGTGGACTTTTCCTGGCTTTTTTGATCTTTGAACGGCTATGTTTTTCCTTGAGCCTGCGTTCCCTCGAACCTGGCCCGGGATGCGTTTTGCGGCGTGAAGGGGGCTTCTCAGCGGCCTTGCGAATCAGGGAGAAAAGCCTGGCCCTGGCATCCCTGCGGTTTTGTTCCTGGCTGCGGAACCGGCGGGCGTCGATGACTATTATTCCCTCCTCATTTATTCTTTTTCCGGCCAGTTGCATGAGCCTTTTTCGCACATCCTCGGGAATGGAGGGGGAGCGAGCCGCATCAAAGCAGAGTTTTACAGCGGTGGAGGCCTTGTCCGCATGCTGTCCGCCGGGACCCGAACTGCGGATAAAATCCTCCCGGAGTTCGTTTTCATCAATTACAATTGACTGGCTGATTCGGAGCATCTCTTTTACCTTTGGCTTGGAGTACAGCTTAAATTTATCAAAAAAGAGAATAAAAATAAAACGATTCCCTGCATGATTTTTCCAGAGGAATACTGTCTGCCTGCGATGGGAGACCGAAACATTTTGCAGGCCCTTCAACAATTGAATCGAGAGATCCGTATAGTGAGAAATCCAGTTTAGGGTTGCCTTTTATCTGTTAAATAAGTGATAATAAAATAGATTTGGGGTTGGATTACAAAATTATGTGCAAAAAACCTTAATACAAGGCGAATGAAAAAGATACTGGTAGTTTCAAAAAATCAAGGTCTTTTTCCGGATCTTGCAAAATGCTTTGGCCGTGGATACTTGCTGGAGGAGGTATTTAACAAGGATTCCGCCCTGAAGATGCTTCAAAAGCGCCGTTTCGATTTTGTTTTTATCGATTTGGAAATACTTGGAATATCAACGACCAGTGACAAGTACAGGGATGTCTTGAGCCACTTTTGGCATGTTTATCCCACCATTGAGATTGTTGTTGTTGCGCCTAAAGAGATGATCAGGGAGGCTGTTATGGCCGTCAAGGCGGGCGCCAGCAATTACTTGACCAGTCCGGTTAATCCGGAGGAGGCGAAGTATATTACTGAAAGCATCCGGGAATATTTGATTGCACAATCCGAGCTTGACTATCTGAGGGATCAGTTTTGGCACAGCGAGTCGTTGGAATTTGTAAAGACCAAGAGTCCTTTGATGAGAAATGTCTTTAACAAGGTCCGCTCTGTAGCCACAACAAGAAGCACGGTGTTGTTCATCGGGGAAACCGGAACCGGCAAAGGAGAGCTGGCCAGGTTGATTCATCGTCACAGCAACCGCGGGGAATCCCAATTTATAAGCATACACTGCGGCGCCATCCCCGAAACCCTACTGGAGAGCGAATTATTTGGACACGAAAAAGGTGCCTTTACCGGGGCTGTAAAGAGAAAGCTGGGAAAATTCGAGATAGCTGATGGGGGCACTATATTTCTGGATGAAGTGGGAACAATCCCCCCTTCCGCCCAGATTAAACTTTTGCAGGTGTTACAGGATAGAATCTTTCAGAGGGTCGGAGGTGAGGAGACTATAGAGGTGGACGTAAGAATTATCGCCGCCTCCAATATGGATCTTGGGAGAATGTGCGATGAGGGGAGTTTCAGGAAAGACCTTTTTTACAGGCTCAATGTATTCCCAATTGAAGTGCCACCCTTAAGGGAGAGGATTGAGGATATACCGAACCTTGTGAAGGTGTTCCTCGACAAAATGAGAGGTTTTAATCCCAAAGAGATTTACGATGTGGACCACCGGGTGATGGAAGCACTTATGGGCTACAACTGGCCCGGGAATATTCGGGAGCTCGAAAACCTCATAGAGCGGGCCTGGATTTTGGAAGATTCCCCTGTGTTAACTTCTGAGAGCTTTCCCGGAGAGCTTTTCGGAGTGGAGCTGCCACAGGCGACCTTGCTTTCCGGTCCACTGCTTCCAATTGCAAAGGTTAGGAAAGCGGCAACTGGAGAGATCGAAAAAAAATATTTGAGACAAGTTCTGACTTTTAATAAGGGAAGCATTAAGGCCTCCGCCCGCTGTGCCGGCATTACCACCCGTCAGTTGCACAAGTTGATGAAAAAATATAATCTCAGGAAAGAGGAATTCAAATAGTATAATAATAGTTTCGTTGTTTCTGGCTTAAATCCTTTGCAAGTGGGTTCTGTTTATTTTGAGGCAGATCTTTTTCAAAGCAGAGGCCCTTAGCTTTTTTGTTAGAGAATAAAAAATATCCTAACCCCTTGAACCTTTCCCCGTCATGTGAAGCGGTCTTCCCTCCCAGCTGAGGGCTGCCTCCTTGATGGTTTCCGAGATAGTAGGGTGAGGCTTCACCGCCATGGAAAAATCTTCCACAAGGGCTTCCACATTCAGCCCTAAAACGATTTCTCCTATAAGCTCCGCTGCAAGCTCACCCACGATAGTGGCACCCAGGATTTCTTCAGTATCTGCATCCCCAATAATTTTTACAAAACCCTCGGTTTTGCCTTCTGCTTTAGCCCTTCCGCTGTGCATGAGCGAAAATTTACCAAGCCTTATATTGCGGCCGCTTTCCTTAGCCTCCTTTTCACTTAAACCGACAGAAGCTACCTCTGGAAATGTATAAATAGCTGTGGGTATTGTATTGTAATTTACATCCCTGGGGTTACCGGAGATGTTTTCCACTGCCACTTCCCCTTCCTCTGAGGCCACGTGGGCAAGCATTGTTCCTCCCACCACATCTCCTACGGCATAAATACCCCGGACCGAGGTCTCCATCCGGGAGTTTACCTGGATAAATCCGTCTTTGTTTTTTATCCCCAGTTTGTTCAAATCAATTCCTGCCAGATTGGGCGACCTTCCTACAGCCAATAAAACCTTTTTGACCTCTAGATTGTTTTCTTTCCCCTGGTTGTCCTCCCAGGTTACCGAAATCATTTCCTTAATCTTTTCCACCATGGATACCTTTGAATTCACAAGGATGTTAATCCCTTGTTTTTTAAGTGAGCCCTCCAGGACTTTCGAGGCGTCTTCGTCTTCTTCGGGGACAATAGAGGGCAACATCTCCAGGATGGTTACATTTGTACCCATGGTTCGATAGATAGAGGCGATTTCAACCCCTATTACCCCACCCCCGATTATTAACATGTTTTCAGGTATGGTCTTAGGATTCAGGGCCTCTTCGCTGGTAATTATATGTTCCCCGTCCGGAGAAACGGAAGGGAGCCCGGAAGGCGAGGAGCCGGTAGCTATGATTATGTTCTCAGTTCTGTATTCCCTGTTTTCCTGGTCTACCCTGATAAGGCCTGGTTTAAGGAGTTCTGCTTTTCCCCTGACCAGCTCTATTCCCCGAGATCTTATAATACTGGTCAGGCCGTCCACCAAGCCCTTTACCACTTGGTTCTTTCTTTTCACCATTTGACCGAGATCAATGCCGGCTTGGTCCATCCCTTTATATACTGGGGAGGTTTTTATTCGATAAAGGGCCTTGACATCGGACAGGAAGCTCTTGGTAGGTATGCAACCACTGTTCAGACATGTACCCCCCAGCTTATCCTTTTCTACCAGGAGTACCTTCAATCCCTTTTGGGCCGCTTTAATAGCCGAAACATAACCACCTGTTCCTCCGCCTATTACGGCGACATTGTAAACCTTGTTGTGGTTTTTATTATCCATCTTTATCCGCCTGAAATATTTTTTCTAGAAACAATTATTCTTTATGCCGTTTGAATTTTTTAAAGTCCTCGCCCGCCGGGCAATTTGTCAAGCACTCAAAACAGCCATAAAAGATACCGCTTTCCAACTCTTGGTAACAATTCCACCAAAAAGGATCTTTCAATATCTTAATTATGGTTTCTTTCTTATCTTCATTAGACATTTCTAAAAACCCTTCATTTATAATCTTTTTGATATAGCGGTTAAAATGTAGGAGCCCGTAGAGTCTTGATTTTGGAAGGCAAGACCAAGTATCTACAATTCCATCTTCTTTGATGGCATTTACGGGGCAATGCGTTATGCAAGCATTGCAATGATTGCAAATTTCTGGTTGACCGTATTTAGGCTCATCCGAAATCAGCTCCCCATCGGTAAGAACAGCACCAAAACGAACTCTTGGCCCGTATTTTTCAGTCAATATGAGCCGGCTTTTACCCATACGGCCTAAGCCCGCTGCGATAGCTATATGCTTTAGAGATAGATCACCGGACATTCCCCTGGTTTCCTTACTCATTTCTAATGGTAGATAATGATTAAATGTTGCAGCCCTGTAGCCCCGGCTTTCCAACCAGGATCCGATTTGCTCGGATAAAATGAAAAAGCTGTCATACATTGCACTGGTATGAAGTGTTGCGATGCGTAAATTTTTGTTCTCAATAGATCCCCAAAGCATTTTTTGTGCATAAATAACTACATATCTGGCCCCCTCCAGTACATCCTCGGGCGATCTAGGAGGATAATATTCAGGGATGTTTTTTACATCTGCAATACCCACTAAATCCACCCCTGATAAACTATATGCGTAATCCTTTAGATTTTTGGTGATTTCTTCAATCTTACTCATTATATCCTCCTTTCCCGACTTCTATCCATTTCCAGCCACATTAAACCTGGATTTTCTACCAGCTCTTTCATTCTGTCCCTGAATGCACCGGAAGTAGCACCGTCAATTATGCGATGATCAACTGTTACGCTAACCGGCATAAGATACCTAACCTCAATCCGGTCTTTAACTACTACAGGTTTTTGGGTTATCTGCCCTATCCCCAATATGGCGCTTTCAGGAGGATTGAGTATAATAGTTTCCCAGTCTCCGCCATAGCTCCCCAGATTAGTAAGGGTAAAAGTCCCCTGTGCCATATCGTCTGGCAGTAATTTTTTCTTACGGGCTCTTTCAATAAGGTCTGCCATGATTTCGTGGATCTCTACTAATGATTTTGCACCAGCACTATGTATTACGGGAACTACAAGTCCCTCTGGTATGGCCACTGCCAAACCTATATTGATATCTGACCAGTATTTTATCTTATTTTTTTCCACTGAGGCATTGAATATCGGCATTTCCTTGAGGACCCGGGCAAGAATGGGAATGATGAGACCAGGAATAGTAGCTCTGAAGTTATATTTTTCCTCTGATTTATTGATAACCGATCTGAGGTTCATTAACTCTGTCACATCCCATTCAGAGAATGCAGTCATTTGAGCACTATCTTGCAGGCTTTTTATCATCCGGGAGGCAATTGTAGCCCGCATGCTGCTCATAGTCTCCTCTTTGAGGAGCCTCTTTTTTTTGAATTTTCCAGCTTCTTCTTTCGATATTTCTGGGGTGGATGCAGAAGCCTCAACAAAACTTAACACATCCTCTTTCTGGATACGACCTTGGGGGCCTGTACCGGAGACAGAGGAGATATCAATACCTTTTTCTTGAGCAAGTCTCCTGGCACTGGGAGTTGCCCTTATCCGGCCTTCACGTTCGGGGGCAGGAGTTGGGGCCTTCTTTTCAGCCTCACTTTCTCTGGGCTCTGGCTCTTTCTCGGTCTCCAGCCTGGTAGATTCACCAACGGACTTTTCTTTGAGATCGTTATACTCGGCTTCGGACTCCGCCAGGTATCCCAATAACTGGCCTACGGGAATCTCTTCTCCTTTTTCAATCAGGATAAGCAGCAAACCGGAACCGGGTGATTCCAATTCATAGGTAACCTTATCGGATTCTATAATAAGGATGATTTCTCCTTTTTCTACTTTGTCCTTTTCTGCTTTGGCCCATTCCACGACATTGCCTGATTCCATTGTAAGGCCCAGTTTGGGCATTTTAATTTCTGTAGCCATCTAGCTCTCCCTTTTGTATCGGGTGTAGCATTTTCATAAAAGCAAAGGTCTTACCCCTCTTCACTAATTTACAATATAAGGGTAATCTATTGACTTATGACTTTGCGGACTCCTTCCACGATTTTGGTTACATTTGGCATGCTAAGATCCTCCATTCCCGGGCTGTATGGTGCTGGGTTGAAGGTTCCGCTTACCCTCACCAAAGGTGCCTCCAGAAAATCGAAGCATTCCTCAAATACCAAACTCCCTATTTCTGCCCCTATCCCGCAAGGCTTCCATGCCTCATGAACGGTGACTAGCCTCCCGGTTTTCTTTACGGATTCAACAATGGGCTCTTTTTCCATTGGACTCAACGTCAGGGGGTTAATAACTTCCACACTGATACCGTCTTCCTCTTGAAGCTTAGATGCGGCTTGTAGGGACAAATTAACCATATGAGATACGGCAACTAGTGTAACGTCTTTCCCCTCCCTCATTACAAATGTTTTGCCTAAAGGGATTACATATTCCTCATCCGGGATTTCCATCTTCATGGTAAGGATGAATTTGTTTTTCATAACAATAACCGGGTTTTCATCACGGATTGCACTTTTCATAATACCTTTAACCTCATACGGGTTTGAAGGCACCACTACCTTTAGGCCCGGGATGTGTACAAACCAGGCTTCCAGGCTCTGGGAATGCTGAGAGCCCGCCCTTCTTCCTGCTCCGGCCATGGTATGTATGACTACTGGAAGCTTACCGATATTGCCTCCTGTCATGTAACAAAGTTTGGCCGCCATGTTTACGATTTGATCAATAGCTACCAGCATGAAATCCATAAAGGAGATATCCACAACCGGTCGATAGCCATTTGCGGCAAGGCCCAGAGCCAAACCTACATAGGCCCCTTCACTGTCGGGTGTATCAAAGACCCTGTTATCTCCGAACTCCAACTGAAGCCCTTTTGCCAGGGCAAAAGGGCCCCCCACTTTTCCACCTGCGTCTTCTCCCAAATATAGAACTGATGGGTCCTGTCTCATTTCCTCGTTCATGGCCTCTTGAAAGGCCTTCCAAAACTTAACTTCTTTCATGGTCTTTTCCTCATCTTTTTTTCATCCAGTTTGGCAATAAACACCTTCGAGTGCCTCTTCTGGCTCAGGATATTCACTCTTCTCTGCAAATTCTTCTGCAGCGGCTATAGTCTCTTCCACTTCATCAAGGATATCCTTCTTTTTTTTCTCGTCCAGCAAACCTTCTTTAAAAAGCTTTTTTTCGAAAAGGAGAATAGGGTCTTTTTTCTTCCATTCCTCTAAATCACCTTCCTTTCGATACGCCTGTGGGTCACCTACATAGTGCCCATGCCACCGACAGGTTACTGAATCTATCAGGGATGGTCCCTCACCTTTGCGAGCCCTTTCAGCTGCTTTAATTGTGGCTTCATACACCTTTAACACATCGTTTCCATCTACAGTGATTCCGGGTATTCCATAACCTGCTGCCCTTTTGGCTATTGTATCGATATTCAGATGAAAGTCTCGGTGTGATAACTCTGCATATTGGTTTGATTCGCAGAAAAAAATCATGGGGAGTTTCCAGACAGATGCCAAGTTCATAGTTTCGTGAACAATTCCCTCGTTGCTGGCCCCTTCTCCGAAATAGCCTAGCACAACATTATCCCTTTCTTTTAATTTGGAGGACATTGCCACACCCGCACCGAAGGGAAGGCCTCCTCCCAAGATGGCAATTCCGCAAAGGATACCTTGTTCCAGATCAATCAAATGCATTGAACCACCTCTGCCTTTGTTGCTGCCTGTTTTTTTTCCGTAAAGCTCGGCCATCATTTTTTGTGGAGGCATGCCTTTAGCAAGGCATTGTCCGTGTCCCCGGTGGGTTGGACAGATATAGTCATCCTTTCGAAGGGCAAAGCCCGAGCCTGTTACCGATGCCTCCTGGCCAATGCATAGGTGTATCCAGCCTGGGAATTTTCCGTTTTTGAATAATTCTGCACCTCGATTTTCAAAACTCCTTATGAGATTCATCATCTTATACATTCGGATTTTTATTTCAGGTGATATTTCCATATTTTCTCCTAATTTAAAAAGTTTTGGCGTATACAGGGTGCTGTACAAAGACATTTCTTATTTTTGCAATTATGGTGCCAAGGGTTTTGGAAGATGCAAACGGGGAAAGGCCCCAGTCTTAGATGCTTTGCTCCCGCATTAAATCAGCGTGAAAAGTTATGTGATGATTCTCTGTGAATGCTGGAAGTATATCGGGGAGTATATGTTTTTATTCAAGCGGCTCCTGAAGAATATATTTTTTTATCCTTTTAATTTGGGGCTAAGAAGAGTTCCCCTAAGGTGGACCCCATTGCCAAGACCATTTTTTGTCGAAATTAAGGTGAATAAAGATTGTATTTTCTTGGTAATGATTTGTTTCCCCCATGCAACTTTATAGGTTTCTGTTGCAAGAATAGAACTTATTAACCATATGGAACCATAGTTTTTTCACCCTTATGATATATATCCAAATCATAAAGATTTAATCCCTAAAAGTTGAATACCCCGCCGCTTGCGGCGGGGTAGTTTATTAGTAAACACTGAAGAGTATTCCATTTCTAAAAGGGAACAAATATACCACCTCGGCAAACCATGAAAAGGATATGAATGTGGAATAAATGTTGCTTAAACAACAAGAGAAGAGGCCTTTGAAAAGTTTAATTTATTAATCGAATAAATGGAAAATAAAAGAATTATTAAAAGTATTTGTTTTGGATGCCATTCAAGGTGTGGCGTTATTTTAGAGACCAAAAATGGAAGATTATTGGAAGTCAAGGGCGATAAAGAGCATCCGATTAGCAAGGGTTTTATCTGTCCGAAATGTTACAGCGTGAAGGAGCTTATCTATCACCCTGAAAGATTGAGAAAGCCCATGAAAAACATTGGGAAGAAAGGAAATTGGAAAGAAGTAAAATGGAAAGATGCCCTGGGTAAGATAGGAAGTGAACTTTTATCGATAAAAAGCAATTACGGTGCAGAATCCGTAGTATTCGGTCAAGGGACCACCCGGGGCCTGCCTCCTTATATAAATAGATTCCTTACCCTGTTTGGATCGCCTAATTATATGGGTCCCCAAAATTTAAGTGGATTTCCTATCATAGCTGGAAGCGTTAACACCTGCGGGTTTTCATTTATGGGAAGTGCAGATTTTAAGAATACGGGTTGCATATTATTGTGGGGCCACAATCCCCAATCTGCATGGCCGGGTTTGTACCTGAATGATATCAGAGAGGGTTTGAGAAGGGGGTCAAAGTTAATAGTGGTGGACCCCAGGAGGATCCCGATTGCGAACAGAGCAGATTTATGGATTCAATTAAGGCCTGGCTCGGACGTGGCCTTGGTTTTAGGCATGCTGAATTTCATTATGGAGAACGATTTATACGACAAGGATTTTGTATCCGATTGGACTATAGGTTTTGAAGAGCTGAGAGAGCATGCCCGAAATTTTAATCCGGATAAGGTAGCCGAGATGACATGGCTTGATCCTGAAATCATCAAGGAGGCGGCAGTTATTTTCTCCAAGGTGAAACCAGCCTGTATAGGTGTTGGCATGGCTGGAGTGTGCCAGAATACCAATTCCTTTCAGCTAAACAGGGCTATAACAATGCTAAGTGCAATTACCGGAAATTTGGAGATCAAGGGCGGGAACGTATATTATTCTTCCCCCCTTAAGGACAGAAGCTGTTACGGAAGGGCCTTTGATGCATGCTTGAATCTTTCCCCGGAGCAAAGCGAGAAAAGATTGGGATCTGAAAAATTTTCTGGAATCAATTATACCCTATCTCCTGCTGAATCGGTCTGGGAGGCTGTTTTGGAAGAAAGACCTTATCCTGTAAAGGCACTTCTTTTATTTGCCAACAATAGCATCATATCCTTTGCCAACTCAAAGATGGTTGAAAAGGCCTTGAAGAAATTAAAATTATTGGTGTGTGTCGATTATTTCCACACTCCAACCACTGAGCTCGCAGATTTTGTATTGCCAGCCGCACACTGGACCGAGCGCGACGACATTGAAGATTTGTTAATGAAAAACCATCTATTCTGTCAGCCAAAGGCTATTGAACCACCCGAGGAATGCTGGGACGAAAAGAAAATGCTTATAGAATTGGCAAAAGAGGTGGGTTTAAAAGGTTATTGGGACTCTATTGATAAATCATTGGATTATCGTTTGGAACGCACTGGTTTATCTTTCCAGGAATTTAAAGACATGGGGAGGCTAAGCATTCCAGTTGAATACAGGAGATACGAAAAAAAAGGAGGATTTCGTACCACATCTCGTAAAGTGGAATTATACTCTGAGTCCCTTAAAGCCAAAGGTATCCCACCTCTACCAAGTTTTATTGAACCCCCGGAAAGCCCATTATCAAAACCGGAACTGGCAAAGGAATACCCCTTTATCCTTATTACCGGGGGAAGAAATATAGTCTACTATCATTCAGCACACAGGAATATTCCCTCTTTGCAGAGGAAATTTCCAGACCCCACAGTAGAAATTCATCCTCAAACATTAAAGGACTTGAATATTAAGAAAGAGGAATGGGTTTGGATCGTCACCCTTAGGGGTAGGATTAGGGCAAAGGTCAGAGCTTATAATGGCATCAATCCAAAGGTTGTACATGTTTATCACGGTTTTTGGTTTGGCTGCAAGGAAGGTTGGAAACTGGTAAATGATAATATTCTTACAGACAACTCAGCCCAGGATCCTGCAGTGGGATCAACTCAACTCAGAGGGCTGTTATGTAAAATTGAGAAAGATTGAAAAAAAGAAGCACCAGCTTTGTAGATATTTTTTTATAGGTTGTTTCCACAATGCAACAATTTGATGCAGACCATAGAATTTTTTGTTCTTTGAAGGGATATTTTTGAGAAAATATTGGTTTGTTTAAGCCACTTGAGCAATATCGAAGCTGGCATATAAATTGCTGTTCTAATAAATGAAAAAATAATGAATAAAATGAATAAAAAGACTTTTTCTCCATTTAAGATCGGAAACATTGAGATTGAAAATCGAATAGTTATGGTCCCGATGGTTACCAATTACGGAGCCCAAAAAGGAAACTTAACACACAGAGAATCCGCTTTTTTAAAAAGAAGGGCAAAAAGCAAGCCTGGTCTCTTATATTTTGGAGCGTTCTATGTGGAAAAAAAAGGTAAATTATTCAGATTTCAACTTGGCCTGGACAACGATGCCTTTATAGCTCCATTAAGGCATTTAATTGGGGAAATACATAAACAGGGGGTTAAGGTAGGCATCCAGCTAATGCACGGAGGCAGGGCAGCTACTCGTTCTATCACTGACATGCAACCTGTGGCTCCCTCGCCGGTTCAAGTTCCATGGTCATCTTATGAAATGCCTAATGAACTGCCTTACAAAGAAATCAGGCAATTAGTAAGGATTTTTGCTGAGGCTGCGGTTAGGGCCAAGCAAGCAGAAGCAGATTTAGTGGAATTGCATTGTAGCCACGGGCTTCTTTTGCACCAGTTTCTCTCGCCTTTGACCAATAAAAGGAGAGATGGGTATGGAGGTGACCTTAAATCCAGACTAAGGTTTATATTGGAGGTTGTTTCTGAGATTAAAAGACAACTTGGCCAATGTTTCCCCGTTAGTTGCCGTATTAGTTGCGATGATATGATGTCTGAAGGGCTCAGGTCAGATGATTATAAGGAAATAGCTGTAATTTTAGAAAGCAATGGTGTTGATCTGATATCTGTTTCAGTTGGTGCACTGGAAAATTACCACTTGGCGGTTGCAACTAATGAAAAGGACCAGGGGTATTTACTTGATATGGCCGGAAGTATTAAGGGCGAGGTTAAAATACCGGTAATTGGTGCCGGAAGGATTACTTCCCCGGAGTGGGTGGAGAATCCTTTGAGGAAAAAATTGGTTGATTTTATAGGGTTGGGAAGACAAATGATAGCAGATCCGGATTTTCCCTGCAAGATTCGAGAAGGCAGGGAAGACATTATTAATACATGCAATGCTTGTTCGAAAGAATGCTTTGGAAATGTCATCCGACAATTGCCTATGGCATGTTTGGTCAACCCTGAAGCTGGCAGGGAATATCTCCGCTAAAGGGCATTGAGCTGAAATTTATTTAAGATATCAAATCACTACTGTCCAAAACAGAATGAAATCCGTTAATTTGGACAGATAAGTACCTGATTTTACATAATGCCCATCATTGCCGGGAATTCAGGTTGTCTTGATTTTAGAATGCTGTCCAATAACCGCGATCTTTCTGAAAATAGGTATCTCACAGGGTATCAGTCCCGGAAAAGTCATAAAATAAGCCGATTTGGAGAGGCAACTTCGGGCATAAAAGCCAATACTTGTATTCATATGGTTCAAATGCTGTCCAAAGAAAAAACCGATTTTGGACAAGAGTGATATCAAATAATGCATATCGGTTATCTGTTAATTTGAAAGGAGGGGGCATCATGGAAGATTTTTTGAATACAATACCCTTAGAAGAAAAAGTTCTGACCAAACATATAGAGAAGCAGGTAAAGGCGAAAGGGGATCAGGCATTCTTCCAGCACCGTGATAATGAGCCTGTAACCTACGGTCAGATGGATGAAACCACTAACCGCATAGCCAATAGTTTCATAAAAATGGGGATTAAAAAAGGCGAAAATGTCAGCATGATGCTCCCCAATTGCAATGAATATATATTTTCCTGGTTCGGACTGGCCAAAATGGGCGGTGTCAAAGTGCCCATTAATACAGCTTTTAAGGGGGATATGCTCCAATATATTATCGACCATTCGGACAGTGAATATCTTATTATAAGCGATGAATACCTGGAGCGCCTGAAGGCTGTACAAGATAAATTGCCAAAACTCAGAGAGATTATAATCGTGAAAAAGGATGATAAGGTAAATGCTGAAGATTATAAATTTCCCTATAAAATAACCTACTTTGAAGGACTATACAAAGGAGGCAACAGTAAACCGAAGGTTGAAATCGCCTTTTATGATCCACTGACTCTTCTGTATACTTCCGGAACCACTGGCCCTTCCAAGGGGGTAATCTGCACCCATGCCCATTCTTTTACCTTTGCTATGTATTTTATGAGGGCTACCGGATTCAATGAAAAGGACACACTCTATACCTCGCTTCCCTTTTTTCATACCCTGGCCTCAACATTAGGAACTATTCCCACACTTATTTCCGGAACTAAAATGGGGTTTTTAGAAAGGTTTTCGGCCACTAGGTTTTGGCAGGATGTCCAGTATTATAAGGCTACTGTAGCTCATGTCATTTTTTCCATACCCCCAATACTGGCCAAACAGCCCATAACAGAAGAAGAAAAAAATAATTCTTTGCGTTGCATGTATTTGAGCCAAAGGGATCCAGAGTTGGAGAAGCGATGGAATTTGCATATGGTGAATGTATATGGGTCTACTGAAATAGGGATATCTACCTATGTCCCCTTTGGAGAGGAAAAACCGGTAAGTTCTTGCGGAAGGGGTTCAGAGATATTCGATCAGCAGATAGTGGATGATTATGATAAACTGGTTCCGACGGGTGAGATTGGCGAACTTATTGTAAGGCCGAAGTATCCTTGGATTATGTTTCAGCAGTTCTACAATATGCCGGAGCAAACATTGGAACAATTTAGGAACCTTTGGTACCACACGGGGGACCGGCTCAAACAAGATGAAGACGGGTTCTATTATTTCGTTGATCGAAAAAAGGACGCAATTAGATTTAGGGGCGAAAATATTTCTTCATATGAGATAGAAAAATGTGTAAACCAGCATCCCAGTGTTTTAGAGAGCGCTGCCATTGGTGTTCCATCTGAGTTGCTCGAAGACGAAGTAAAGGTTTGCATAGTTCTTAAATCCGGTGAAAAAATATTTCCCGAGGAACTGCACAAATTTTGTTTGGATACCATGCCTAAATTCATGATTCCCAGATACATTGAAATCTTGAATGAAATGCCAAAGTCGGCCAGCGAGAAAATTCAAAAATACAAGCTCAGAAGCAGCGGTGATAAGGGCATCACAAAAAATACCTGGGATAGCAAGAAAGAAAAATAGAAAGAGGTAAAAAAATTGGAGGAAGACAAATATATTTTAGGCAATATGATACAAGAAAGGGCCGAGAGAGACTCGGTGTGCATTTTATTCAGATACAAGGAGAAAGATTATAATTATGCCCATATCAACCAGATGTCCAACAGGGTGGCTACTGGTTTGAGCAGAATGGGCATAAAAAAAGGAGAGGAAGTCGTAACCTTTACGTACAGTTCTCCGGAGTATATTTACCTATGGATAGCGCTTTCTAAACTGGGGATCGTGGAGATACCCGTAAACTATTCTTTCAAGGGACATTTATTGTTGGATCTGATCAATTTTACTGAAGCAGAGCATATTATTGTAGATGGAAGATTGCTGGATATCCTAAATGAGGTTTCTCCAAAACTGAATAAGATAAAAACTACCACTGTCATGGGAGAAATCCCTGAAAGGAAAAGAGATGACATAGAATATCTACCTTTTAGAAAGCTGTTGGAAAGCCCTGCCGAGGAGCCTACTACCCCGATTACCTACAACGAGCTTGCAACCATTATGTTCACATCAGGCACAACCGGACCCTCCAAGGGGGCTTTACAGTCCCATTACCAACAAACTTTTTTTGCCTCTATCTGGAAGGATATTATTGGTTGCAAGGAAGACGATGTGCTCTATAACTTCTTTCCATATTACCATATTGCCTCGCGCTTTCTTACATTTACCTGCATCATGACAAAATCAAAGTTTGTGCTTCGTGAGAGATTCAGCATTAATGAATTTTGGGATGATGTGCGAAAAAATAATGTCACGGTCCTGTTTGCTATAGGCGGAATTTGCCACATGATAAATTCCCTGCCGGAAAGAGCGGAGGACAGGGATAATCCAATCCATACGGTTTACGGAGTGCCTGTGCCGGCGGAGTTGTACGAGCAGTTTGAGACAAGGTTCAATGTTAAGTTTTGCGAGGCTTACGGGACAACAGAAACAAATCTTGTTTTGCATACCAATTGGGAAGAGAAGACACCTATAGGTTCTTGCGGAAAGCCAGATAGGGACTTTGAGGTCAAATTAGTAGATGAAAAGGATCAGGAGCTACCTCCTGGAGAGGTGGGCCAGATAGTAATTCGCCCTAAAAAGCCTTATACAATCGCTTTCGGTTATTACAAAAGAACCCAGGAAACACTGGATATGATGCAAAATCTCTGGTTTCACATGGGAGATATTGCTTACAGGGATGCAAACAATTTTTACTATTTTGTAGACAGGAAAAAGGATGCCATAAGGCGCAGAGGAGAGAATATTTCTTCTTACGAGATTGAGAAAATCGTAAACCTACATCCCGCAGTGGCAGAAACGGCTGCAATCGGTGTACCCTCTGAAGTAGGAGAGGAGGATGTGAAAATTTTGGTGGTGTTAAAGGAAAACCAGGAGGTAAGCCATAAAGAATTATTAAAATTTTGTTACCAGAATATGGCCTACTTCATGGTTCCGCGATACATCGAGATCGTAAAAGAGTTTGCCCGCACCCCGACCGGAAAAGTTCAGAAATACAAGATGAAGGAAAGGGATCGGCAAGAACTGAGCCCTGGCACATGGGACAGAAAGAAGGCAGGTATCAAAATTTCCGCAAAGGGTATAACCGGGATATGAAGATAAAGAAAAATTAATTACCAATAGTAAGATGGAGGCGAAGTCATGAAATACGAAACAATTGCTTTTGAAAAGAAAGACAATATAGGAATCCTTTCTTTGAATAGACCGGAAGTTCGAAATGCCATGAATACTTCCATGCTTCTGGAGCTGATAGACCTTTTGGGAAAAATAGAAGAAGACAAAGATGTACGGGTTCTTATTGTAAATGGAAAGGGAAAATCATTTTGTGCTGGTGCTGATATTTCTGAAATGAGGGAAAACACCCCTGATGCGCAGGGGAAGATGAACGATAAATTTATCAAAGTTTTTAACTGGCTTGAAAGATTGAGAAAACCGGTTATCGGTTCTGTACATGGATACGCTTTGGCAGGTGGCACGGAATTAACTCTTTCTTGTGACATGATAATAGCTTCAGAGGATGCGAAATTCGGAATGACGGAGATTACCATTGGTGTGTTCCCAGGCGCTGGCGCCCTTATAAGGGCGTTAAGATGGATGGGAAATGCAAGGGCCAAGCAACTGGCCATGACCGGAGATCATATAAGTGCCCAAGAAGCGCTGAATTTTGGGTTGGTGAATAAAGTAGTCGAGCGGGGTAAACTGGAGGAGGAGGCTATGGCCATGGCCAAAAAGCTGGCAAGATGGTCTCCTGTTGCCTTAGGATCAATGAAGGCCGCTATGAATACAGGCGGAGAGATGGATCAAGATAAAGGGATAGCCTACGCGCTAAGGGAATTTTTGTTGCTTTTCACAACCCATGATCAAAAAGAGGGGATGAGGGCATTTCTTGAAAAAAGAGAACCTAATTTTATTGGTGAATGATGCCCTCTCTATTATTCTTTTTCTTGCCTTTAGATTTATAAATTTATTGCAAAGGAGAACTCCTATTGTTGGCCTTAAAAGGACTGAAGGTACTTGATTTAACCCGGCTAACACCCGGTAATTTCTGCTCTATGTTATTGGGCGACTTAGGCGCTGACGTGTTGAAGATCGAGGAGCCTGGAAGAGGTGATTACATAAGGTGGTCCCCCCCTGTGAGGAATGAGCAAAGTATTTACTTTACTATATATAATCGCAATAAAAGGAGCGTTACTCTTAATTTAAAGAAAGAAGAGGGTCGGGCCATTCTCTCTGAGTTGATTCAAAAATATGATATCATTTTGGAAAGTTCCCGCCCGGGTGTGGCCAGGAGATTAGGTGTCGATTATGAATCCCTGGCCAAAATTAACGAGAGTTTGATCTATTGTTCGCTTACAGGTTACGGACAGGATGGCCCTTACAGGGACCGGCCGGGCCATGATCTAAATTATCTCGCAGTGAGTGGATTGTTGCATCTCAGCGGGCTTCATTCCAGTGATCCTCCTGCTCCCCCAGGAATTCCGCTTGCAGATTTGACAGGAGCCCTGTATGCTGTAATAGGGATACAGGCAGCGGTTATCAATCGGTTTAATACCGGTAAAGGTCAATATATTGATGTGGCGATGCTGGATTCCCTGTTGCCCTTTCTGGGATTGGAGGCACCCAAGTTATTTGTAATGGGTCAGAATATAAGTCGGGGCCAGACTTTTCCCGGGGGGGAAGCCGGGAATACTGTTTTTACCACCAAAGACAATAAATATATTACCCTTGTAATTTTCGAAGATCATCACTGGGAAAATTTCTGCCACGCCATCAATAGAGATGATCTCCTTAAAATGGATTTCAGGAAAACAAAGGAGAAATCCGAACTTTACCCAATACTAAAGGAGGTCTTTATGAGTAAAACCAAGGATGAATGGGTTGAAATTTTAAGGAATGTGAACACCTGCTTTGAACCCGTGTTAGACCTTAAGGAGGCCTTCAATCATCCCCAAATTCTTCATCGTGAAATGATTTTGGAAACAGAACATCCTACTGAGGGAAAGGTAAAGGAAATCGGATTTCCAGTGAAATTCAGCAGGACACCCACCAAACATTACAGGCATTCACCAAGACTTGGTGAGCATACAGAGGAGGTTTTGAGAGAATTTGGGTATACAGAGGAGAAGATTTGTGTCCTTCGAGAAAGTGGTGTGACATAAATAAATTTTTCAAGCCTTTTTTAGGTTATTTGATCACTTAAAAGGGAGAATATGAGATGGAAAATGAGAAATTTATTGTCCAACAGGAGGGGAGGATCATAAAAGTAACCCTCAATCGTCCTCAAAGAAGAAATTCCTTCGATGCAAAAATGGCCTTTGAATTAAGAGAGTTTTTGCTGGCACTCCAATTAAATACTGAAATAAGAAGTTTGATCATCACAGGTGCAGGCCCTGCCTTTTGTGCCGGCGCTGATTTTTACGATTTGATGTCGGACCAGGAAACAGATCCTATTAGGCAAAGAAAGGTTTTGCGGGCCCTTTTCGAGGTGACTGCTTATCTTCGAGAATTGGACGTAGTTACTATTGCAGCGGTAAACGGTACGGCCCTTGGGGGTGGTGCTGGATTGGCTTTGGCATGTGATATAGTCTTAGCCTCACAAGAGGCTCGCTTTGGTTTTGTATTTCATAAGGCCGGCTGTTGCGCAGGAGATATGGCGGTAAGTTATCATTTGCCCAGGGCAGTTGGCCTCCATAAGGCAAGCGAGCTGCTTTTTACAGGGGATATTATTGACAGCTCGGAAGCTGAGCGGATAGGCCTGGTAAATAAAGTATTTCCCCATGACAAATTAATGGAAGAATCCAAGAAAATGGCAGAGAAGGTATCTTTTTTTCCACCATTATCCATTGCTGCAACAAAAACAGCTATCAATAAAGGGATGAATCTGGACCTTTTTTCCCAGATTGGTTACGAAACACATCTTCAGGGGGCAGCCTTTCAAACTCCTGAGCATAAAGAGGCAATAAGGGCACTCAGGGAAAAACGTCCACCCCGTTTCGATTAATCTTGGCTTGGGCTTGGGAGGCTAAGCAAAAATGAAATTGGATAAAGAAAATAGGGAAATTCCAACACCCTACTATGTGTCAATGCAGATAATCTTTATTTGGGGATTTACCCTGAACCTCATCTCCATTACTGCCGCAGGAGAGATGATATTTTTTAGCCTTTCTGGAAACAGTGCTGTAATTAATTTTAAGCGCCTTAGCGGCAGCCCGTGTTGTCTTATACTTTTTTAGTGCCTTTTGTATCAACTGTTTTTCTACCTTTTCAAGGGCTACATTAAGAGGCACCAGATCCATAACCATGATAGAGTCAACACCTTCAGTAAGGGTAATACACATTTGTTCCGCCACTTCGCTTGATTTTCGAGTCACTTCCTTGAGGATGCGCTCAGGCAGATTATCGATGGCAATTTCTTTGCTGTTGCAGCTGATAACCATTTGTTCAGCCAGGTTTTTCAATTCCCTTACATTCCCGGGCCAAGAATAGTATTCCAGTACATTCATCACCTCGTCTGCAATTAACACATCTTTTCCATATAGGGAGTTGGCCTTATTGAGGAAGTGGGAGAGGAGTGTAGATATATCTTCTTTTCTATCCTTTAAAGGGGGTATGTGAATAGGCAGTACATTCAATCTGTAATAAAGATCCTTTCGGAAATGCCCCTCATCTACCAATTTCTCAAGAGAGGAATTGCTGGCAGCAATGATTCTAATATCAAGATTTACGGGCTGATAGCTTCCCACGGCAACAATTTTTTTCTCATCCAGAATCTTCAACAGCCTTTTTTGCGCCTCTAAATTCACACCGCCGATTTCATCTATAAATACAGTTCCCCCCTGCGCGTATTCAAAAAGACCCCTTTTCCCCCTTTTTTTTGCCCCTGTAAAAGTGCCGTCTTTGTATCCGAAAAGCTCGGATTCAAGTAAGGTGTCGGGTATAAGGCTACAATTTATCTCTACTAAAGGCTTGGAATTCCTCTTACTTGATTCATGAATAAATTTGGCAAACATATTTTTGCCTACGCCGGTATCACCAGTTAGGAGCACTGTAGAGTCAACATTGTTTACCCTGTATATTTTCTCAAATATATCGGACATCTCGGGAGAGGCATAGATGATCTCGTTACTGCTTCCTTTTGCTTTTTTCTCTTTATCTAAACGGGTGGTGTTAATATTTGTTTGAGGAAGGACATGTGGATATTCGGTAATGTCCCTTATATAAAAAACCACACGGCTTATCTTGCTTTGTCGTTCTATTATGGGCACTCCGGTAATTAGGGCATTATCAAAGTCAAGAAATTTATTACAAATAGAAAGCGGCTTTTTATTATTAACTACCTTTTGGAAAAGATTTTCGATCTTTTCGTCCATCAGTTCTTCACCGTTTTTGGTTTTCATCATATTGGTTAGAATGCTATTTACATAGACAGTCTGGGCGTTTTCGTCTAAAATCCATATACCATCGTAGTTGTATAAACTGGCCTTTTCTATATTTTGTACATTATTGAATACAGCTACGGCACCTAATTTATTACCCCATTCATCAAACAAACAGGAAGCATTTGCCATAACAGGTATGTTGTTGATTTCATAAATCATACTTTTATCTTTGCCGGTATTGAGAATATCTAACAAGCATGTAGATGGGTAAATCTCTATAATATTTTTACCTAATGCCGGAGACTGTTTAACACGGAACAACTTTTCAACCGAGCTGTTGTAAAATAAGATTTGGCCGTCTTTATCAGTAATAAGCATTCCTTGATCCTCAAAGTTCAGCAAATTATCAAAATCTTCCTTATCAATCCTTTTGCCCATTAGCATACCTCCTACTAAAAGCACCGTACCTTAAGTATATATTTGCCGATTGTGTATTTCTTTGAAAAAATTTTAACTTTGTGACAATTTTTTCCGTTGAAGGCCTGGACTATTTTTGGGTTACTTATTGGTAGTTGGTATTTGTGGATCAGATGAAGAAGATCTATATAGCGGAAAACAAACAGGCTGATGTTTGTTGGGTTTATTAACAAGTTTACTGGTCCGTATTTTTTTAAGGCCTAGTCCTATATCTAATTTAATAAAGGTTCAATGTCAAACCGAAAAACAGTTTTCTCAAAATTATTACAGGCAGCTATTTCCAGTTCCGGCTAAACTTGTTAAGTTTTTGATACCAAAAAATAATAGCCAATTAAAATCTAACATTGCTCTTAAGTTAAGGTTGTTTCTTGTTCGGATGCTGCATTATCAGGTACAGGTATTTCCCAGGTATAATTATGATAATTTTCTTTTATGTGGTTTATACGATTTTTATCCCAAGAAGAGTCCCACGAAAGCCCTAAATCTTCGTTGACAAGGATGACTGTAATATTGGCGAGGAGGGGCTTATATTCAAGTATTACTGTAGCATTGCAAAGCCTTTCTGGGGCATCGCAATCTGTACAATTTCCGGTCTTTGCGCAAGGTGTCTTCCTTCCCTTCGCCCGGGCATGGTAAGGTGCAATAATTTCTTTAATACGCCCTCTGGCAGCATCAACATCAGGGACAATCTTATTTTTCCCAACTACCAAGATGATTTCAGGAGCACCAAATATCATACCTGCCACCCTGTTGCCAGCCATATCTGTACTTACTATTTTACCATCCAAAGTCACAGCGTTGCTGCCGGTTAAAAAAACATTGCTACCAAGAGTTTTTCTCATGGTTGAGACCATAGTACCCCATTGCTCGGTAATTTCCGGCTTGAATGGATTAATAACATGGTTTCCCCTGCGTTCTAATTCAGCTAATATATCAGTCTGGCGTACCGAAGTAGAATCACCTATACCCACCGCCGCATCTCTGGGTATTATATCCAGCAGCAGGTCTTTGGCTTCACGTGTGTTATCGGCTATTTTTACGTTGAATTTATTTTTCTTGAGTTCCCTTGCTGATTTGCTGATATTATTTGAGGGTTTTTCTCCCATAACCAATATCCTTTATTATTCTTTTAACCCAATTTCAGCGAGCCCTAAGTGTTCCTATGTTCCGGGCGGGTGCGGTTTTAACTTAAATTTAGGGGTGCTTTTTCTTGAATTTCATTTTACTATATATTTTGATGAATTCTCCATATATCCCATCACGAAAAAATATTACCATTAAGATGAATATTATGCCCATCAAAAATAGCGCTCCACCTGTTCTGGCCAGCACATCAAATGTATTGAAAAAATCGGAAGCAAATATATAAACACCTGCCCCAACAATGGCTCCGGGAAGGCAAGAAATTCCTCCTATAAGGCCCATTATTATAATTTCACCGGACATGACCCAGCTGGCAAGATGCACCCCCACATATTCTTGATGTATGGCAAAAAGGGCTCCGCCCAGCCCACAGGTTATTCCGGAGATAATAAATGTAATCCATTGATAGGTTTCTGGATTATATCCAACAGCTTGGGCTCTGCGTTTATTCTCACGCAAGGCCAATAAAATTTTCCCAAAAGGAGATTCGATTAGCCTCATGAAAAAGGCCATCAGAAAGAGAAAAATGATTAAAACAAAGATGTAGTAATTGAAGGTTGGTCGCAAATTAAGATCAAAGAAGCCTAGGGATAATGTAGATCTATAAATGCCGACAATGCCATCCGGTCCGCCCAGGAGACCTCTCCATTTGTATATGGTGAACCATATCAGCTGGTTAAAGGCAAGTGTTAAAAGGGCAAAGATAAGACCAGCACGCTTGATGCAGAAATATCCAATTATAGCCGAAACGATTCCTGTTATGACCATACCCCCCAGGATGGTTACCAAAATATGGCATTGGTATCTGGCCAGGAGTATGCCGGCTGCATAAGCACCGGTGGCAAAAAGGCTGCCCATACCAAAACTTAACAAACCTACATGGCCAAGAAGAAGTATAAAGCCCAAAGTAGGCATGGCCATAATAAGTATTTCCGAAGCCATCATTTTGGAAGGCAGGATAAAGTACAAAGAAAGCAGGCCTGCTAAAATTATTAACTGATAAGTTATTTTTTTTAAGTGTATCTTTCTGATGATAAAAGATTTCACCATTCCATTTCCCTTTTTCCGAATAATCCCTGGGGGCGAAACAGTAGGACGCCACCCATAAAAATAAACATAGCAAAATCTGAAGCAGGGGCCCAGGCCATTCCTGTGATTCCCCTTACAAGCCCTAAAATGATTCCCCCTAATAAAGCTCCTCGTATACTTCCCATTCCGCCTATTACCACTACAATGAAGCAGATGAGAAGGATATCGCTGCCTATATAATGTTGCAGACCTCCTATCATTGGGGCGTGAAGCGCCCCCCCTAAGCCAGCAAGTATAGTGCCCAATGTAAAGACAAGGGTGTAAACCTTGCGAGGATTAATTCCAAGGGTTTGGGCCGTTTCTGGGTCTTCAGCACTGGCCCGGATTATTGCACCTATTCTGCTGTGTTCAATAAAAAACCATATCGCGAAAATAATTGCCAGCCCTAGAAATGTAACCAACAATCTATAAGCAGGGTATTTAAAAAGACCGAGATCCACCTCACTGCTTAGAGAAGGTGGTATCCCTAAAAATAGTGGTCTAGTCCCGAACAACAAACCTACGCCCTGCTGTATCACTAACAGAATACCGAAAGTAAGCAGGAGCTGATAAACTATTTCATAATTGTACATACGTCGCAAAAGAAACCTCTCAATTAGGTAACCGGCAATACCCATTAGGGGGACGAAGATAAGCAAAATTGAAAACCAGAATTCCCCTGGTGTGTTCAACAGCTGCACCCCCAACCATGTCAAATAAGCACCGAGCATGTAAAAAGAGCCATGGGCAAAGTTTATGATCCCCAGCATACCAAATATGAGAGAAAGGCCTGTTGCCAACAAAGCGATTAATACGCCGAACTGAACCCCATTGAGAATTTGAAAAAGTAATATATTGATGTCCATTATCTTTATGGTGCTCCCAATTAATAATATTTTGGGTACAAAATTTTGTGAAGGGAGGGAGCGCAGCTTTTTGAAGCGACATCCCTCACCCTCTCAATTACGGATCAATTAAATCCCTCAGAAAGGTCTTTTTGTCAGATCAAAGTCAAACTCCTCGCTTTCGCCTTGCTCTGGATAAAACGTAGCCCCGCCTATAAGTTTTATGAAATCATCTGGATGTTCTTTTTCTCCGGGTGATTTACCTACAAAGAAAAGGTAATCATGATGAACTTGATGCTGCCATGGGCATAAGTGCTCTTTTCCGGTAGGCCCTTGGTAATGGCCTATCTGTTCCAGCCCTTTAATGATGACTTTGGGATCCTTACTCTTGGTCTCTTTGATCACACGTTCCATAAGCTGACATTCGTTGTATTTTTGAGCAGCATAGTTGCTGGGTAGAGAATTCCATCTTTTTGTGTATTTCTCCACGAAGTTACGGCTCCATTCATTGGGCATGCCCGGAAACCATTCCTCGGCAAAAAAAGTTCCTTCAATAGCTAGTGGATTTACACCTTGAAGAGTGGGGACAGTAGCATAAATGTTTACAACCTTCATGGTCTTGTCAAGACCGAACTCGTGCATCTGATTCAATCCGGTAGCTTGAAGTTTCCCGTAAAAACCCATAAAAAGTGCATCAGCACCTGATGCCTTGGCCTTGGTTAAAAAATGACTGAGATCGGTGGCGGTATAGGGAACGAAAACGGTGTCAAGAAGTTTAACGCCCATTTCCTTCATTACGGGCCTTGAATACTGGTCCATATTGTATCCGTATTCATAATCCATCTGCATGGAAAAGATTGTTTTAACATCAGGATTATGTTTCAAGAAGGAATAGATAACGGACTTTGCTATTGCATAACAGGGACTTGCCCATCTGAAACTATAACGGTTTGCGTGGGAGGCCGCTGTAAGCTTGGTGGTGCCGGCTTCTGTCCAAAAAACAGGGCCTCTTGCCTTACCTATGATGTCCTGCATGGCTACCTGCACTGCACTGCTACCACCAGAAGAGACCCACGTTGGATTGTGTTGTTCGATAACCTCGTTTAGCCTTCTTACTCCTACAGCTGGTTTTAGCTCAGTATCCCGCTGTACCAAATCGACCTTAAAAGGCCCAACCTTGTAGTCACGCTCTTCCAGAAACATTACCGTGGCATTATACCCATCTTTACACGTAGCAGAAAAAGGGCCACTGTAATCATCGACCAAGGCCCATACCATTTTCTCTTCAGCGGCCTGAGTTGAGTTGACTCCGACTACGCCGAGGACGGTCAACATAATTGCCAGGGTTATTCCCATCGTAATTTTTATTGTTTTCATCTTTAACCTCCAAATTGATAATCTTTTTTAATTAATACCTTAAAAATATTTGATTTGTTATCACCTCCTTTCCTTGTAATGGGCATTATATCATGAGATACCTGTCCAAAAGAGTTTTGTCCTGAACAAGATGTTGAGTTGATGTGGTGCAGGCTATTGTACCTTGGTCCATGATGTAATGACGATCACCCAAGCTGGTGGCCATGTTTAAATTGGCTTCTACCATCAGAACTGTAATTCCCTCTTCCTTTAAATTCAGCAATGCCTGGAGTATTAGATTTATCATCATAGGCGCTAAGCCTTCCGATGGTTCGTCCATAAGGATAAGCTCCGGCTTACATATCAGGACTCTTGCGATAGCGAGCATTTGTTGCTCTCCTCCGCTCAGTTGGTTTCCCCTGTTATAAAGGCGTTTTTTTAATGTTGGAAAAATTGATAAGACCTCTTCAATATTCTCTGAACTTTTTCCGCTAGCAAGTGTCAGATTTTCAAGAAGTGTTAGGCTGGAAAAAATGTTCCTTCCCTGAGGAACATATCCTATCCCTTTTCGAAATATTTCAAAGGCCTTTTTGTCGATAACGCTTACCCCCTTATATATAATTGAGCCGGAAGTGACTTTTACAAGCCCCAGGATGCTTTTTAAAGTAGTAGTCTTCCCGACGCCATTGCGGCCCAAAATGGTTACAATTTCCCCTGCATTTACATACAGGGATACCCCCTGCAAGATGCAACTTTTTCCATAAAAGGAATGAATACGATCCAACTGCAACATTATCTAAGCCCCAAGTAAGCTTTGGTTACTGCTTCGTTGTCCCGTAACTCTTTTGGAGAACCTTCGGCTATTACTTTGCCGTAATCAAGAACGGTGATTATGTCGGCCACAGAAAGCAACATTTCAACTCTATGTTCGATAATCAAAACGGTCTTATCAGGCACAAGCTTTCTGATAGTTTCACCCATATCTGGAATTTCCTCATGGACCAGGCCGCTGGTGGGTTCGTCAAGAAGCAAAAGTTCTCCTCCGCTACCTAACGCCACACCTAAATCTAAATAACGCTCTTCTCCATGAGAAAGTTCGCTGGCCTTAAATTCAGCTTTATTTGCCAGACCTAATAATTGAAGAATTTCGTATGCCTTATCAAGGGTGTCCCTCATGTGGCTGGCCTTCATAAAAAAGTTTAAATTGTTTTTATTTATTGATTGTACTGCAAGTCTCACATTTTCGAGTACAGTGAGTTCAGGAAATAATTGCAAAGCCTGGAAAGAGCGCTGCATTCCCATTTTGGATATTTTGTCTGGTGGCCTGTTCGTGATTTCATGGTTTTCAAAAAGTATCTTTCCTCTCGTGGGCTTTAAGAAACCGCAGATTACGTTGAAAAGCGTAGTTTTACCTGCTCCGTTGGGTCCTACAATGGCATGGAGGCTACCCCTTTCAACCTTCAAATCAACGCCATTTAAGACTGTCATGGCGCCAAAATTTTTTACCAATCCTTTAATGGCTAAAATGGACATTAGATATTTCCTTATCCTGATAGCAAAAGAAACAGGCAAAAGATAAATTACAATATTCAAAACTGCAATAATAATGCCATAGATATTTTTGGCAGGGGTTGGATCGATTTATCAGTTTACAGGGTTGATAGATTTTTTGGGAATTTTTGCGAATAACAAATTAAAACCTATCCCCGTGGGACAAAGGAAGATTTTCGGCTAAATTAGTTTTTCTAGTAAAACTATTGAGCTCAGTTATTTAGAGGTCAATTTCTTAGGATTTGGGGGACTTGATTTCATATAGGCTGAGAAGGAAAATTGCAAAGCATTTTTGCCATTATTTAAATAATTTCTTTATTTATAATTGAGATAGTTTTCAAGGTATTTTGGTTCCTATTTGCAACAAGTAATAAAAATTGTTGCAATGGATAAACTGCGGTAGAGACCGACTAAATAAATTGGTAACGTTCAATAGTGTATGCACGGGCTAATTATTTGATTAAATCACGATATTAAAATCGGGATGCCCCTAAGGGTTAAATTTATCCACTGGGGTGAAGGGAAAATCCAACAGACTTACCTTGGGTTTCAACCAGCTTAGCTTATATAGATTATCAATGTCCTTTTTTTGGTTTTTTTGCACAAGAAGAGTAATTTAAGGGGCCTTATGGCCTTAGTTTTTTTATACAGGAATTAAAAGTTCCGATATTTTTCATTTCGGAGATAGGACTTCCGCTAGCTTTTTTTAATCCATTATTTTAGTGACTTGCAACAATTTTCCTGCGGCTATAATTCAAAGCTATCCTTAAAGCAGAACCTACAGTTCTCCAAAATACTTCCTTGCAAAAATTAATTTATAAAAATCAAGGACTTATATATTTGGCATGTTAGTTGCTGATTCAAATGTAGAAACTATTGTCAAGTTAGAAAGTTCTTTCAACATCTAATCGAGAGAGGGCGTGAGAGCAGGGAGGCAAATCATTACTGTCAAGGGCCTGGTTATCCCGGTTGATTGGAATGAAAAGGGCAGGGCAACACGTGCTTTGGTTTCGACCCATAGCGAAGAGGAGTATTTTATTGAAAAGGATAAAATGGGAGGGGAGTTGTTGAATTATGTGCAGAAAGAGGTGGAAGTAACAGGAGTATTAAGAAGAACAGGAGGCAAGAATAAGATAACAGTTAAAGGGTACAATCTTTAAACCCAGATTATGCAGCAGCCAACTACTGCGACCTGAAAACCCTGGCTACGATGTCTACCGCATAATCTGGGTTGAAGGCAAGGTTAGTTGTGCACATTTGGTTTTTAGGCTGTTGGAAAATATTTAATTATAAATAAGGAGGTGGGTTATGGCAGAGGTAAAGAGGGGAAAAATTATTGAGATGATTGAAGGATTGGAAAAGCCGGAGGACAGTCTCATATTTAAGTTGAGCCCGACCTTTGGGGGGCATTACTCCATTCTTAAATTGAACCCGCATTACCCGGAAAAAAGCAAAAAAAAGTACACCCTGTATTTTAAGAAAAACATGGAGGATCATAAGGTAGGCGCCCCTTTTATGGAATCAAGCAAAGCAAAGAAACTTGCGGCATGGGTAGCTGAGAGAGGCCCTGAACTCGTTCAGGAGCCCCAGCCGGGCGAAAAGGCAGCATGAACCTATAGTTTTGATGGGGGCATGGGAAGCATACCCTTGCCCCCTTTCCTCAACACAATATCTACTACGCCTGAAGCATGTCCCCTCATATTCGGGGTTTAAGGTGGTTTACCAAAAGATTGGATACTCCCCGGGGAGATTTACGCTGGAGGCAATAAATAAGGCGTTTATTTAAACCCTCTTAAAGGCCCGAGGTTTTTTAACAATCCGCTGGCCATTTCCCTGCGTTCATCCAACTCTCCACCAAATGAACTTAAATCTCCAAAATTTGACTTAGCCTGACCCAATGGTCCGTCTGCCTTGGCAAAAATACCACTTTTCAGATCTCTTTCAAATTTTTCCATTTCCTTGCCTGCAGCCTTGTGCGCCACATCCTTGAGCATGCCGTCAAGGTCGGATTCCAGGTCAATAGAATACTTCTCAAGGGTACCGGTTATATTTGCCCTGAGTGTAAATCCTGATACATTTGAAAGGGCGGAGGTTATGGCGCTCATTAACGGACCTGCCTTTTTCTCTGTATCCATTCCCATTTGAACGGAATCAAACTTTGAAACGAAATCTCCGGCAATGGTTTCGCCTTTTACCAGGCCTTTAAGGTCAAGGTTTATATCGGCGGTTTTCAAGGTGATGGAAGCCTTGCCCTTCCTACTCAAGTCAGTATCTCGAATATCAAATCCCCGGGCAGCGATTTTAATCATATCCGCAGGACTTGAAATGTCTACGTGATCCAGGGAACCGCTGATATTAATAGAAGAGACTTTTTTCATCTTTTCTCCGGAGAACAAAAACGTGAGGGGAACCCCAAGGATGTCCTGGCGGTTTGTTATATTTTTAATGGTACCTTCAAGATCCCCGGCCTCAAGCTGCAACTGGGCATTAGCTGTGCGAATCAAAAAATCCGGAAGGGGCTTTTTTTCCTTAAAGGGGATATAGACACCCTCATCCCTCGCTGGCTTGCCGGGGCCTTCACCCTTTTGCTTTTTTTCGGAGCCTGCCAGCATGGGCTTCAACCGTTTGTACCAGCCGACAACCTTCTGCATCCATCCGCCGATTCGGGAGCCGAAGAGCAATTGGCTCATGTTTGCCATACCCTCGGGTGAAAGGGCATATTTGTTTTTCAACCGTTCAAAATCCTGAAGCGGGGCCTTTTTCGCCTGGCTCAATTTTTTGCTCAAAGAGTCCTTGATTCTATTAAAATCCTGTTTGGCCTGTTTGATGCGATTAAGGTCGGCTTCTATATCTTGTTTAATATCGGAAACTTCACCGGCTTTGGTTAACAGCCCTCCAAGCCCGCCTTTATTTTTGGATTTAATCCGCTGAATACGTTTGCGGTATTCGGCAAATTTCTCCTTGTCCGGCAGTTCGTTCAGGCGTTTTTTCCATGTCTCTTTTTTACTCTGTTCGTTCAGGCGTTTTTTCCATGTCTCTTTTTTACTCTGAATGTCTTCTTGAAGAGACTTTACCAGTTCCAGGGATTCAAGTTTCTCCCCCTCAAGGATCTCGGAGGCCTTTGGTATCTCCAGGGAAGGAACAGAAAAGCCAGGAGAAGCCCCTTGTTTAGCCCCTTTTGGGATAACGGATTTCTCGTGTTTAATCGCTCCCGAGGTTTTGCGCTTTGTATTGAAATGTACACCCTGGAGGGACATTTCCTGGATAATTATCTTCCTCTGAAGCAGCTTGCCTGCTTCAAGAGACATGTTTGCCCTGGAAATCTCCAAGGCATTCTTCATGGGCTTGTCCGGATTTGCAACCCGGAGATTTATGAGCTCAAGACCTGCCGGGAAAAGGGATAAATCTGCGCTTTCCAGCTCCACCCTCGCACCCATTGCCCTTGTTCCCTGTTTCTCGATTAACCGCTTCACTATACCGTCTATGAAGAGCAACCAGAATGCAGAAACGATGAATAGAATAACGAAAAAGGTAACAAGTCCTTGCCAGCGGATCCACTTTTTCATGAGGCACCTCCCCAACCGGAAACCGCCTGGTAGGCCCTGTAAATCCTGTTAGCCTTAAAGGCCTGGACCAGCCGCGTCTTCTGGGCCCATGCAAGCACATGACCCCGGTATTTTTTTATAAACTGATTTGAGGCGATATACACAGGAATAAACAGGATAAGACAGAACACGAGGCTTCCCATGACAACGGAATTATTGAATTTTGCAAACCGAAACAGCGGTATGTTATACAGGTAGGTCCACAACCCCTCCAGGGCATCAGCGGTTAATAGAAGCACGCCGAAGCGGTGAAAAAGCGGGTCCAGAAGATATGCAACACCGGAAAAGAAAAGCCATCCGAGAATGCAGGCAGATAGGTTTACCCGCAGCAGGAGAATCAGCAGAAGAACAATAAGATTATGAGGACTCATCAAGGGTGTGAAACCCAGGATCATGGAAAAACAAAAGACCAGGCTGATCTGGCCGGGTTCGGTCTCGGAATTCAAGACCCTTAGAAGTTTGGCGATTATATTAATCATGTGACACCTGTATTGCTGGTGCCCCCGGCGCGACTCGAACACGCGGCACAGGGATTAGGAATCCCTTGCTCTATCCTCCTGAGCTACGGGGGCTTGATATATATTTTAACCCTATCTTTCTTCTCTTCAAGCCAAAAAATGAGCAACCGAAGTCCTCAGCTTTTGCCTAAAGCATTTCACTGATTTCCCTGGACCTCTCATACGCCGCCCTTACTGCATCCACGATAGTCTGCCTGAGCCCCCTTTCCCTCATAACCGCAAGGCCCTGGTTGGTGGTTCCACCCGGTGAGGTTACATTCTCTCTGAGTTTAGCAAGGGTCTCTTTGGATTTTATTGCCAGGTTCCCGGAGCCCATTACAGTATGAACAGCCAGCTTGCGGGCAATTTCCTCTTCCAATCCCAAATCAACTCCGGCCTCAACAAGGGACTCCATGATCATAAACATGTATCCAGGGCCGCTTCCGGACAAGGCGGTCACTGCATCCATCATTTTTTCTTCCACTACTACGGTCTCGCCTACCTGGGAAAAAATCCTAACCGCAACCTCTACGTGAATGGTGCCGGCAAACGGCCCCGCGGACATGGCTGTAATGCCGGTGCCTACCATTGCAGGGGTGTTGGGCATGACCCGTATAATGGGCAATTCCTTCTGCAAGGTATCCGCAATGGCCCTTATGGGTACACCCGCGGCAATGGAAATTAAAAGATGTTCCCCGGTAAGCCTACTGCTTATCTCTTCAAGCACATTTTTAATCTCTCCCGGCTTAACCGCGAGAATAATGGTGCGGCAGGCCCCAACCAGTTCCGCGTTGGAGAGTGCCTTGCCTGTTTTATATTTAAGTGCAAGGCGATCGGAATTTTCCTTTTTTACATCACTGACCAGGATTTTATCCGGACTGAACATCCCGCCCTCAACGATACCCGCTGCCAGGGCGGAGCCCATATTCCCGGCCCCTATAATACCTATATTACCATAGTCCTCTTTAGCCACCGGACTACCATCCCATCGTAAGATACTTGTGTATAGAGTTGGCGGCGGCCCTGCCCGCACCCATTGCCAGGATAACCGTGGCCTGGCCGGTCACTATGTCACCGCCCGCCCATACCGCTTTTTTAAGTGTCTTGCCGGTTTCAGGCTCTGCTATTATATATCCTCTTTTGGTTGTCTTTATCTCCTCGGTAGCGGATGTCAAAAGCGGGTTCGCCCCTGCACCTATTGCTATAACCGCGGTATCGCAATCTATCTCGAACTCGCTTCCCTCTATGGGAACCGGCCTGCGTCTTCCGGATTCGTCTGGCTCACCAAGCTCCATCTTCTGGCACCTTACGCCGGTCAGGCGTCCGTTCTCACCGCCTATAAAATTCAACGGAGAGGCAAGAAGCAGAAATTCCACCCCTTCCTCCTCTGCATGGTGGATCTCCTCTATCCTGGCAGGCATCTCCTTCCGGGACCTTCGGTATACTATCCTTACGCTGTCAGCACCCAACCGCAGTGCAGTTCTGGCGGAATCCATCGCCACGTTTCCAGCACCGAAGACCACCACGTTTTTGCCCCTGATGATAGGCGTATCATATTCCGGAAAACGGTATGCCTTCATTAGGTTGCTTCTGGTCAGGTATTCATTTGCGGAATATATGCCTATAAGGTTTTCGCCGGGCAGGTTCATAAATACGGGAAGTCCGGCACCCGCCCCGACATAAACGGCATCGTATCCTTCCTCGAAAAGCTCGTCCACTGTGGTGGTGGCGCCCACTACTGTATCGCATTTGAATTCAACGCCCAGCCTTTTCATGTAATCCACCTCTGCGGCCACTATGTCCTTGGGGAGCCTGAATTCAGGTATCCCGTAAACCAGCACACCGCCCGGATCCTGAAAGGCCTCGAATACGGTAACTTCATGGCCCTTTAGTATAAGGTCCCCTGCCACGGTCAAACCGGAGGGTCCCGAACCAATTACCGCTACCTTCTTGCCGGTGGGCGGCTCCTTTTCTGGGATAGGAACCTCTCCCTGGTCCCTTTCCCAGTCCGCGGAAAATCTCTCCAGCCTTCCTATAGCCACTGGATCACCCTTCTTGCCCAGTATGCAGAATTTCTCGCACTGTGCCTCCTGGGGGCAAACCCTTCCGCATATAGCAGGAAGTGCATTTGTTTCCTTTATCTTGGATACTGCACCCTGAAAATCGCCTTCCTTGATTTTGCTAATAAAGGCCGGTATATTTATCTCCACCGGGCAACCGGTCATGCACGTGGGGTTCTTGCACTGAAGGCACCTGCTTGCCTCCTTCATGGCTGTCTCCTCAGAGTAACCGAGCGGGACCTCATCGAAATTCCTGGCCCTTACCTTTGGACCCTGCTCAGGCATGGGCTGCCTGGGAACCTTTTCCTTTTTTTCCTTTTCTGCCATTTTATCTCTACCTCCATATTTTTTCTAATTTAGGGAATATACTTGATACAATGAATAAGGCATCAGGACTTGGCTTCCTTAAGGAATTGGTCGTAGGAAACCTTCTCATCATCCAAATACGCCTGGAGCCTGCTGGTTAATTCATTAAAATCCACCTGGTGACCGTCGAATTCCGGACCGTCCACGCAGGCAAATTTGGTTTCCCCTCCGACCGTAACCCGGCAGCATCCGCACATGCCGGTGCCGTCCACCATTATGGGGTTAAGGCTTACTATAGTTTTTACACCGTACTCCCTGGTAAGGGCACAAGTGAATTTCATCATGGGCACAGGTCCTATCGCCACTACCAGGTCAACACCTTCATTGTCCAAAATTTCCTTTAATGCTTCGGTTACAAAACCGTGGAACCCGTAAGAGCCATCATCCGTGCATACCTTCAAATGATGGGAGGCCGCCTTCATATTGTCCTCCAGTATCAGGAGATCCTTTGTGCGTGCCCCTATAATAGCGGTTACCTCGTTACCCGCCTCCTTGTAGGCCCTGGTTATGGGATGAATGACGGCAACCCCTGTGCCTCCTCCGACACATGCGAGCCTTCCGACCTTCTCTATATGTGTCGGCCTTCCCAGGGGACCTATAACGTCCAGGTATGAATCTCCTTTCTTCAAATTCTTAAAAAGGGCGGTGGATTTTCCTATCACCTGGTAGATGATAGTGATAGTTCCCTTTTCCTTGTCCGTGTCCGCCATGGTAAGGGGAATCCTTTCCCCCTTTTCATTGGCCCTGAGGATGACAAACTGGCCGGGCCTGGCCTTGGCAGCGATCTTCGGAGCCTTTATCTCGTTCAACACCACGGTTCCTTCTGCCATCTCCTCCCTGTTGACTATCTCGAACATAAAATCCTCCTTGTTATTATGTTGGTCAATTTTTGCCCCTAAGGGCAGATAAAAAAACATCCCCACCCGCCGATTCGTGAATCTCCCTGATGGGCAATTAATGCATGGTAAGGGAAAATGCCTTGAACGGATAAACTACGGCTGCAAGTTCAATACCAAAATTAAAGGGATAGGTCAAATACAGATTTGAGGTATGGAGTTAAATTTTTGAAGAAGTATATAAAAAAACCCCGCCTGAAAAGGCGGGGTTTTTGGGCGGCGGCTATGGAGGGTTATTATTCCACCTCCTTCCAGGAACTGGTTCCGCTTTTCGTCCTGCCCGGGTTTATCTGCTGAATGGCCTTGATATCACCTGTACTGGTCTGCACAAAGGCCTTGGAACCCTCTTCCATGCCCACGTGGATGTTTGGCGTAACAGAGAGGCCCTCACCCAGACTCGTCTTTTTATCCACAATTTTATAGGTTTCCCCTGTCACATCCGTGGTGCCGATCACAGATTCACAATAGGCGGTTCCGGTACGGTAATAGGTGGCATACAGATAGGTTTCCCCCTCAAACTGGCAGGGGTCTACGGAGGGTGTATATGTGGTAAAGGTAAGCAATGATCCTAAAAGGGTCGCCTGGCCCAGGTTTCTCTCCTTGTTCTCGGCAAAGTCGATATACCAGCCGTCGCTGTTTCCTATTTCCTCCAGCAGGCCGTCCCAGTCGGACACGCCCGTTATGCCGGCAACAGCGCCGTCCGTATAAACCTCGGAATTGGCTACATCCAGAAGATCCGCCCGGTCAACGGTTGCCCAGGTCCATTCATTATTATCTGTATCAAAAGGCTCCTTGAGACCGTAATAGGACTGCTGGTCAGCATTTTCTGCGTCGCCCCTGGTAAAAAATCTTCCAGTGCCGAAGAAAACCCACCGGTTTCTTTCCTCTGAAATAGCAGTGACATAATCGCCTACTGCCACATTGGGTGCTGCCACTATGGGCTGTCCGTTGGTGAGTCCAGATGGGTCAGGGGAAAGGTCTAAAAGGGTGCTGTCCCATGTCCAGTTTGCCGGGGCAAGGGCCTCGTTTCCTGCCGTGTCCGGGTCGTCGTACAGAACTATTCTCCTGAGCTTCCCCCCCCAGCCGTTGGCCGCGTCTCCGGAAACGGTACCGAAATAGATCGCCTCTGCGTTGAAATCCAGGTCGAAATCCACTGCAGAGGGATCGGATATAAAGGAGTTGTCGTCCAGTTCCGTGTATACCACACCGGAGTTGCTTCCGGTACTGTCCAGGGTAACTATATTTCCCTGTACCAGCTCGTTAAGATCCACAACGTATATCCTGCCCTTCTGTGCGCTTACTGAACCTGCAAGTGCGGTGCTTTCCGGGCTGCCGCCTGCGTCCGCAGGTCCGGACCCTATAACCAGGTACCACTCGTTTTCCTGTATAACCTTTGTCTCCGGATCCTTGTCCTTGAGTATTGCAACGGCCGGGTAGCAGGTCGTGTATCCAAGACCGTCAAAGCTCAACTCGGCCAGTACATCCGGCGGGGCTTCCGGGTCGGTAATGTCCAAAACATAGAAGGCGGAGGTCATGGTCCTGTCCGTACTGGAATCATAAATCCCGTCCGTTTTATCCATGTCCGCCCGGATTTTACCTCCGCCGAACCTCATTCCTCCCACAAGGACCGTTCCCCAGCCGCTGGGATGGGTGTCGTCCGGGGTAAATATCTTTGCGTCGAATATCTTGGGCTTAAGGTCGCAGTAATAGACATGGGCGTATTCGGGCTCTGCCAGCCAGTACAGGTGCGGCAGTAAGTTATAGGGTATATATGCCCAGAGCTCCGCACCCAGCTCGAACTCGGTTTCACCGTTCAACTGCTTGACGAATTTTCTGTTATCACTGTCGTAAAAACCCGCGTTAAATGCGTGGAGCATTCCGTCATTTCCGCCGGAGTAAACAACTCCCCTTCTGTGCTGATATGCCTTGTAAAATTCACCGTATGAGGTATCCTTGTAGATAAGGTGGTAATTCTCAGAGGGCCTGGTTACGCTCGACGGCGTGGAATAAATAATGTCTCCCAGCCGCCACGTTTCCACGGTGGAATCCTCGTCATAGTCCACCTTCCTGGTTCTAAATTCCGGGAGCATGTAAACCGGGTCCGTGCTGGACGTGAATATATCCTGGTCCTTTCCCCTGATATAATTGATAAGCCTCTGGGTCTGGTTGACGGCGAAATCCTCGAAGTTCCCGTCGGTTCGAAGGGCGGTTATATCCGCGGGCTCATCCTCGAATGAAGGGTACAGGGTAAGATAGGGAAAAATCTTGGATGTGTCCGTTAGGTCCCCTGCGGCGGGCAGGGTCTGGCATTCGAAATCCACCTGTTCATTGGAATCCACGATCATATCATTGTCGGAGTCCACGAAGGTGATTATGTACCTTTCCTGGTCCGTGCTGGCATAAGGATATCTTTGATCATCTATAGCGGAATCGGGTATCTCATTCAGCCACTCACTGGAACTCCACAGGTATTCGATGTCCATGAGGTCCCCTATTTCATCCGGGGAGGATTCGTCGTCTATCTGGCAGTCTCCGTCGGAGTCCCCGTACTTAAGTACCGAGGTCTCATCGAATACGATAATCTTGTCATCCACCAGGTCAAGTGCATGGTTCTGGTTGGTGTCCTCCCTCATGTTGCCGTATTCATCCACCAGAAGGGCATGCACCTCGCCGCACCATGAGGCTATGTTTCCTGATATTCCCCTGAATTCCGGGAAAAAGATGGACTGGAATATGGCGCCCTCACCGGACCTGGTATTGGAGATAACCGATGCCGCTGTACCGGAGGAGGTACGCCGCAGGATATCCGCAAAGGACCTGTTAAGCTGTTCTTCCAGCCTCAGGGGGTTGGTAACATAGAAATATGTGTCCGGCAGGGAATCGCCGTCCTCGTCCCATTCCTTGGTCTGATCCGGCTTGTCATTGCTGTCGTATGAATCCTCCTCGAACCCGCCCCACTTGGCTGCATACCACAGGGGGTTCTCCAGGTAATCCGCGGTGGTCGAGGTGCCCGGGGTAAAGGTCCTGGTGGTGGTCAGGGGAAGCGCCGAGTCATCATCCCACTCGCTGCTTGTCGCGGGCGGGGTAACCCCGGGAGGGGTATCCAGGAAATAATCCACATCGCTGCCGCTTGAAGTGTCCTCATCCCTTACCTCCAGGTAAGTTCCGTCCTCGGTGGTGCCGGATATGATGTAGCCTAAATGCTGGATTATACCCCCGGCAGCATACGTGGAATTCAGGGTGATTTCCACCTTTTCCCCGTCGGCAGGGTCATCCACCGGATTTCCGTTCTGGTCCACCACCCGGTAGGTGTATTCCACAATGGCGTCCATGTCGTGGTCCGCTCCCTGCTCCACGTCCTCGTAGTTGATCCTGAACTTCCCGTAGGTGGATGTAATCTCCTCCACGAAAAAGTCCACTATGGTGTTGGTGGGTTGAAAATCGCCTTCTGTAGCTGATATACCATACCCACCTCCTACGGATTTACCGAAGGGCACCAGGATTATCGTATTATCGCCCACCTGAATATTGATCCTGGGCAGGGGTGATGCAAGCCCCACCATGTAGGAGACGACGTTTTGATCGTCGGTTGCGCTGGACATGTCCTCGGTCCTGCCGTAATAGGAAACCGCGGCCGCGTAGTATCCTCCCTTTTTTGTGGGCTCCTCAGGACAGAGGCCGCAGATGTCACCGAAACCGTCCACGGATTTCGGTGAACAGGAGTGGTCGTTGTCACTCCCGCTTTGCCCTATAAAATAGGTACCTGCCGTCTCCTCCTCCGAGAATATGGCATCTGCAAGGGATTCCACGTCCAGGGCGTACGAGGCGGCCCCTATGGTTTCCGTTCCCATGGAGCCGAAATAACTGCCGGGCACCTGATCGGAGTCATGGGTGGGGTAGATGTCGCTCAGCACGAGCATAAAGGGCTTTGCGCAGTAATCATAGCAATTCGAGGAATCATAGGGATCCTCCCAGGAGGGTTTGGGAAGGGCCAGAGCGGTGCCAGCAGCATTGTCGGAACCGGTATAATCAAATGAAGCAGTGGGGTTTTCCTCGCCGGAGAAGTACCTGAGGGTCTCGTACATCATCTCCGCTATGGGGTTGCCCCACATGCGGCATTCTCCCTCGTTTATAGGCCTGTCCGCTATCCACCCGCAGTTACTGTCATAGGAGTGGGAACTATAGTTGAAATCCACCACCCTGAACATATCTATGGTCTTGATTATGCCGTCTACCGAGCTGTCATCTATGTATTCGAACTCTCCGGTGGAGTCCCACTTTATTTCGTCCTTGATTGAGCTGATATTCTTTCTCAGGACCCCACCCGAGGTATTTTTGGTATAGGAGCCTGAAAGCAGCCCGAAGTACATCCTCTCGGCTTCGCCGTGTCTCTGGAGTATGCCTATGGGCTTGTAATTTCCGTCCGGGTAAAGCCTGGAGTTGGGCTCCAGGCCCACTGAGGAATCGCACACCTTTACCCTCACCTCGTAGTCGGTAAGTGTGGCGGTGGCCGGCGGGGGGTCCTTGGTCTCGCTCATGGTGATCTCCGCTATATCCACGCCGTCGGTCCCGCCTCCGCTGTCCTTGATATAAAACCTGTAATATGTGTACTCACCGGTGGTACTGCAATCGAAAGATTCCTTGGTACCCGCGGCAAGGCCCGCGTCAAGCACGGTATGCAGCGTGGTCCAGGAGGAGCCGTCGTTTGATCCCTGGAACTCCCAGTCTTCGGGTGGGTCGCTCCCCGGGGTTATGGAGTATGAGAGAATCTCCTTGGCGGAACTGAACTGAAACTGTATCCATACAGGCTCGGCGTATGTCGGCTCGTCAGGATAGACCCACTTGGTATCGCCGTCGTCGTCAAATGCCAGTTCCGGGTCCGGCTCGGGCGCGGACATCTCCATGTAGTCGAACTTGCATTCGCTGAGGGTGCCGGAATTGTGGGAGGTTACGAACAGGCCAAGGTCCTGGGCGGCATTGGCCGAGCCGAGGGTCTTGGATTCGACAAGGGTCCAGCTCTCCCCGTCGCTCCCGTAATACCCGGTGAAGGTGGTACCCTCTTTCTTGAGCCGTACCCAGGTGGGCGTGGAAACGGAACTCTTTTCCGTATTACCATCAAGATAACCGTTATTATCGGAGTCCCATTGGAAGGAGTATCCGTTACCGGGTGTAGTGGCTATCATGCAGTAGCCTGTGGAGTTTCCTGCATCGGTCATGTCGTTTCTGACCATGATCCCGCCCTTGCTCCATTCATGGGCCTCCTCCTGGGATGTTATTTTTACCTTGATATCGAAATCACCGGACACGTCATCCATGTAAAGGGAGCAGAATTCGTCGTCCCCCGTCCATACGTCCGCGCCGTCTGCATCGATCACCAGGTTTCCGCCTGTCTCGGAATGGGAGGTGTTGTCATCACCGTCGTGGTCCGCCCAGGTCCACATGGCGTCAATAACGCCGTCCTCGAAATCGTCGCTTATAGTGGTACCGTCCGCGGAATAACTGTCGTCCGCGGTGCCTGCATCCCCGCCGTCCGTTACGTCAATTACCTCTCCTGATACGTTGTTGTCCGTTACGGACCGGCGTCCCGAACCGTCGTTTCCCTCGCTGCCTGCCACGGGCCTTTCTATGGCAACCCACTCCCAGATCCTCAACACGCTGTTTTCAAGGACCCTTAAAAGGGGGTCTCCGGCGTCTGACAGGGTTGTGTTTGCAAAAAGGTGCCTCGTACCGCCCTGGGGCAGGCTCAGCGGTGTATAATCGCTTATGTCGTACCCGTCGTGGGCAACGCTGTAATATTCCTTGCCCCATGAATGGGCATCCTGGGGGATGTATGCCCTCTCCAGTACGGTCAGGGAATTCGTGTCCGTAGACCGGTAACCCCCGTACAAGACCTTTCTCAGGCAGTCCATTCGGGACATGGTCAGGTAATTCAGGAAATCCCCGCTCCATTCGTTTGCACCGGAGCATTTCTTGTCCGCGGTGGTGGACGAGGGGTTGAACCTGTCGTTGCCCGAATCATAGGTATAGCACTTGTAGCAGTCAAAATATCCGTAATAGTCTATCTCGGGGTTATACCCTACGTCCAGCACACCGTCGTCGTTCAGGTCGGATGCGTCGTTATAGGCCTCGTAGTAAAGTTTATGGTTCCTGCCCATAACGAGCATCACCAGGGGGGGCACCCCGGCGGTAAGAAACGGGGGAGTCGCCTGATAGTCATCCGCTGTCTCAGCCATTGCACTTATGGTAAGGCCCGTTAAACCTGAAAAACACATGAGAAACACAACTGTTATGGACATATACTTTTTCATTCTTCCTCCCCCATGGCCTGATCTAATATTTGCATTCCCCTTCCTGGCCGATCATGTGTTTCCACCCTATCATTATGGTAGATTCGCTGTTGCCCCGGCCTTTGTGCTGGGAGTAAATGTCGTAGATTATATAAGCGCCGTGCCCTGCCATACCCTTCCCCTTGCCCTCGTAGCCAACCGCCATCAGGATGGAAGCCCCTTCTTCCAGGCCGGTAACGCCGTTGAAGGTAAGATTGGTGTGGGGCTGGCTCCCGGTGTAATCATCCGGAAAAAAGGCGTCTCTCTGATTGTCGCTTGGTACCTGAGAATCATCAAGCTCGTTTTTCCAAAAGCCCAGACACCCATCATTTATGCCCATATTTCCCACAGTATAGCCGGAAAATCCATCCGGACAAGCTATGTTCTGCTCCAGTAGCTCATGCGCGGCCTCAGCGCCGCCATCCGCGGCATAAAAGGCCGTCTTGTAGAGCTTTTCATTGTTTGCCACCTGGATCTCGATATTGGTGGTTGTGGATGCGGTTATTCCGATGACCGTGAGCAGCACAAGGATCATCAGGGCCACAACCAGTACGCTTCCACTTTGATTATCTATAACGGAGGTTATTAGTTTCATGGATTTCCTCATATAACGATGGCCTTTATATAGTCCAGTGACAGGGATTTGGACGCACCTCTGTCCTGCCACGTAACAATTACCCGGATGGTCTTGGTATCGACCAAGGGGTAATCCGGGGCCACGTTCCAGTAAAGGCTGTATCTGCCGTCATCCGATGCCTCCGGTCCGAAGTCCGGGTTGGTTTCCGTATTGTCCATGCCCGAGGTACCGCTGCCGTTGGTGTCCTGCAGGTCGCTGTGGTTGTAGTCCAGGGCGATGATATGTTCTATTTTGTCCTGTGCAACCGTGGATGCCTCGGTTAGATTGGAGGCAAGATCGTTGCCCCTGATGGATGAAATCTGCATTGCACCTACTGCCAGGATTCCCACCGTCAGGATGGAAATGGCGGCAATAATCTCCAGCAGCGTAAATCCATCATCATTCTGTAAAAAGGGCTTAATAAATAAGGCCATTTTTCAGCTCCTTATGTTTATTATTTCTGCAGGCCCAGGTTGCGGCCCTTTATCTCACAGGTTAGTAATTGCCTTCTGTAATAATCACTCGCGGTAAAAATATCCTCTCCCTGCTGGTTTTCGTAGGTGGTATTATTGGTGTACCCCCGGTCTTCCTTTTCGGTCCTGGCGACCATGGTGACCTGTATGGATCTTATGTCGGGTATACTGGCCACCACCCCGCCTGCCCCATCGTCATCAAGCCTGGTTCCGTCCTCGTCCAGGTAAACAAAGTCCAGGGCGTCGATGTTCAAGGCAAGGGGCCTGTTGCTGCCGGACCCTACTTTTATTCCCAGATCATCATCCCCGTCAGACCCAGAGTCATATAGGGAGAAAGTAATTTTTTTAAGCTCTTTGGATTCGTCGGTCTCACCGTCTCCGTCATTGTCTTCGCCGTCTTCCACGGCCAAAAAGGTAAATTTTAACTGGTCCGGTTCCGCGGTCGTTATGGCCGCGCCTGCTGAATGGAGAGGGTCGTATCCGGCCTTTCGTATTTCCTTCTCCATAAACCACATACCGGCCCTTATGCTCTGCTGCATCTGGACCAGCTGTTGCTGTTTAACAGAAGATTTCTGCTGGGAGTAATAGGCGGAGTAAATACCGGCCATAACAATGCCGGAAATAGCTATGGCTACCAGCATCTCAATCAAGGTAAAGCCTTTTTCGTTCATTCTGGCCTTCATTATATATAGCCTTTTATTCCCAATCACCGGTACTGTTGTTCCATTTTTTTAATTGAATAGCCCCAAAGCTCGAAGTCCCAACTGCAAATGATGCATTGTTTTTATTGTTTTCTATATACACATAACCCCCGTTGCTCGTGCCCCTCGGCTTGAATAAAGCTACATCGCCGGAATAGGTTGTTCCGCCGCTGTCGAAGCTGCCGCCAGTAACCTCCTTGGTTGCGTTTCCGTGCCCGTATGCTACACCGCTTTCATAATCGGGCAGGTTAACCGTTTTTTCCACTGTCTCGTCTCCGTCCGTCCAGTCGCCGTCGCCCCCGTCACTGGAGCATACCCTGTAGGTGTTTGAGGTCTCATCCAGGTGAATTGCCCAATCCGAGTTTTGCTTTATTGCCCCGAGCTTGGCCAGCTGCATATTTGAATAAATATCCCTGGCCGCATTTTTGAGCCTGTATCTTGGAAGCCATTGCGAAAAAGCGGGAACTGCTATGGCCGCCAGGATTCCGAGCACGGAAACAGTAACCATCAGTTCTATCAGGGTAAAGCCTTTTTCTCTCATCTCATTTTCCTTTTAAGGGTTATTTTATAGTACAGCAAAACCGGTGCCAAAGACAAAATTTTTATTCCGCTGGGCAGTCCCGTTGCTATTTGTTTGTTATTGTTGCAAAATTTGTAATACATTTAAAGGCGAAAAAAAATACCTGCCAAATTTTGTCGTAAAATTATTTACCAATTGTAAAATTTTTTTACAATTTTTAGTCCGCAATCCAGTTAGTTTTTCGCGGCCGATACATTCTCTTGACACTAGGAAGATTCTCACATATTATTCTGGATAACTTCGCAAAAATTCCAAATTCGATTCGACAGACTTAGAGCTTTGCAAAACATGACATGTTTTGTTATCCAAAAAAGATGGTGGTGGTTTTCGGATGTGACTGTCGGGAAGGTCCCGGGAGACCCGGAACAGAAGAAAAGTGCCACCATCTTTAAAAAAATGAGTTATACGGGTCTCAGACTAATAGCCCGGTGCAAAGCCGAAGGGCTGCTCGTCCCGTTCTTTTCCTTGGTGCCGGTCGGCATACTTAATTTATGTATGCCTTTTTTATTTTAAACCTTAATTTCGGAGGGCTGGCCTATGTATGTTGGATTAAAGATGTTAACCAATGTAATAACCGTAACTTCTGAAACCCTGCTGATAGAGGCCCACAATCTCATGGAGGACAACCGCCTGTGGATGCTTCCGGCGGTAAAAAAGGGCAAGCTTATAGGCTGTGTGAAAAAGGAAACCGTGAACGAGGCCCTGCCCTCCAAGGCCACCATGCTGGATAAATACGAGCTTCATACGGTTCTTTCCAAGATAACGGTTGAGGAGATTTTGAACAGGGACGTGGTTACGGTTACACCTGAGACCGAGATTGAGGTTGCGGCTGATCTTATGCACAGCAGAAATCTTTACGGCCTGCCCGTGGTGGACTCGTCCAACAAGCTGGTAGGATACATAAACAGGAGCATTATGCTGGATGTGCTGGTCGAAGAGATGGGCCTCCGGCGTGGAGGGAAGAGGTTCGCCATAGAATTCAAGGACCGGCCGGGGGTCATGGCCGAGGTTTCCAAGATAATAAGCGACATGAACATGAATTTTGTGTCAGCGGCCAGCTTTTATCACAATGACATCTGCATACTGGTCTTCAGGGTGCAGACCGAAGACCTTTCCCCGGTGATAGAAATACTAAAACAGAGGCATTACACCATTGCCGGCCCCGAGCACTTTTCCAGGCTTTGGTCCCGGAAATAGACGTATCACCAAAATATAGACATTAAATCAAGGGTTGGCTTCGAAAATTCTATACGAAAGGGTGAAAAATGATCCAGGTAGAAAAAATTGATAACTGCACCTTTAGGGTGACGGTGGAGAAGGGAACCACCACCGTACATGAGGTTACGGTGGAGCCGTCTTACCACCATAAGCTCACCGGGGGAAAGGTTTCCGCGAAAAAACTGGTGGAGAAGTCATTCGAGTTCCTCCTGGAGCGGGAGCCTAATACAAGCATCCTGCGAAGTTTTGAGCTGCCTGTTATAGGCCGTTATTTCCCGGAGTACGAGGAGGTTATCGCCGGCATGTTGTAAAAGTCCCATCAAGATTGCATGATTACAAATACTCTTCCTTGTTAACAGAATTCAACCATTCGGAAATTTAGCCCTTTTCAGAACCTTCAGGATCTTTTTTGGAGGAATTACCATTCGTTTCAATTTTCGCCCCGAGTTTTTTTGCTTCCCTGGCCGCATCCTCTGCCTTGGCCGAGGCCTTTGCAGATCGCCTTGCAGCATCCAGGGCCTTTGCCTTGGCCTCTGAAACGGACTTTATACTTGATGCAAGGTTTTCATCCGCACCCTCTGCTATTACGGATTTCAATTCATTGAGCTTCCTCTTCCGCCTCCTCTTTGAGTTTAAGCATTTTCAGGCCTTCCCCTTCCAAAATTTTTACCGCCGAGGTCACACCACTTCCCCCTTCCAGCCATGAAGCAAACCTAAGTATTTGCCCCCTCCTTCGGGAATCATCGGAAAAGGCGAGTATCTGCGGGCGCCAATCCCTGGGATGCTCCGGTTCCGCCGCCGCTGCCAAAAGATTTTCCCGAACCCGCTGTAGATGGTAGGAACGACGGCTGTCGGCCCATCGTGCGGGTCCGGTAGTTCGCTTAAGGTACTGGTATACGGCAAACAGAATCGCAATTGCTACAGCGCCCGCAGCGAGATTAATTGCCAGCATTGCTCCCGCACATGCAAGAGACCCCAGAAGGCTCAGCCGGAAATTAAACCACCTGAATGTGGGACGAAAAGAGGGGCTGGCTGCTCTTGCTTCATAAAAAGTGGCATAGTTGAGCAGTCCATAGGATATAAGAAAAAACATAGAAACCACTGGAGCAATCACATTAAGTTTTCCAAGTGCTATTGTCGCAAGAGCAATGCCTGCTGCGAGTAAAACCCCTTTGCGTGGATTACCGGTTGGCCCTGAACCCTTGGCGAATGGTAAAAGAAAAGGAAAAACTCGGTCTCCTGCAAGAGACTGAAGAATCCTTGGGGCACCCAAGAACGAGGCCATAGCTGAAGACAGAGTGGCGCCAACCACCCCCGCATAAACCAGATAACCAAAAACCGCCACCCGTTGCATGGAGCCGTAATCGGTCCTCAGGACCCCGGCAGGCAATGTAGCAGCAAATAAAACAGCGGCACAGAAATATATAATCATTGAAATGCCCACCGCCAGCAAGGTGCCAGAAGGAAGGCTTTTGCTTGCATCTTTTAGATCCCCGGACATACTCACTCCCTGGGTAAAGCCCGTTACCGCCGGGAAAAATATTGCAAAGACAAACCAGAAACCTGGTCCGGGTTCAGGCGATCCCCAGTTCCGGGTCAAGGTGATTCCATCCCATTTTAAAAGACCGCCCACAAAAAACGAAATAAGGGCAGCCGCCATGATACTCATCACTACATACTGAAACCGGGTCGCCCAATCCGCGCCCATCCATGCGAATACAAAAAGCAATGAAACCGCTAAGACGGCGATAACCTGGGGAAGGCCCCGGCCGGTCCATGGCAGCAAAGGGGATACCGCTTCACCAAAACCTATGCAATAAAAAGCAATCGAAACCGCCTGGGCCAGAAAAAGCACAATACCGATCGCGCCTCCGAATTCCACGCCAAGGGTCCGTGAAATGAGATAATAGTCTCCCCCGCCTTTAACCTTGAGATTGGTGGCAATAGCGGACAGGGAAATTCCGGTCAACACTGATATGGCATTGGCCAGGCCTATAATTATCATCGCTCGGCCCAAACCAATGCTTCCCACTACATATCCCAGCCGCAGAAATAAAATTATCCCTAGTATGGTAAGGATGCTCGGTGTAAACACCCCTGAAAAGGTGCCCAGTTTGCCCTTCGGTAAAATGTTGAGACTGCTTTTTTTCTTTTCTTTATTCTGCATTTATCCGCCGATTAAGATTTTTCAGCTAAAAAATATCAAGAGTGCAAAGTGTTTGGCATTGACCTCAATATTTTTGGCAGAACCCGGACCAAGTCCAAACAGGGCTTTTTTTCGCTATTATCCTGACCTAAGATCCTGATTTTACACTCTATATATCAATTTATCAATATTTGTTCTATCCATTCCGGGTTTAAGGATAATACCCTGTAAAACCGAGGCCAAAATATTTTTTTTAAAAAAATAGATTTTAAAAATAATTTGGATTAATGTACGGCACTATTGTTCAGCACTTTTCCAAAAAATACAATCCATTAAATGTGAGGGTTTGAAATGCTGGTAGCCATCAGCGACATCCACTTTGTGGACGGCACCGCCGGGGAACACAATCTTCCGTTCAGCGCCTTCCAGAGCGTTTTCCTTTCTGACATCGCCTCCCTGGCTGAAGAAAAAAAGGCAAAGGAAGTCAAGCTGCTTTTTTTGGGAGACATTGTTGATCTGATACGCAGCGCCAAGTGGTTTGAGGTCGACCCAAAGGACAGGCCCTGGGGCGCCGAGGGGCTGAAGGACATTCCATCTCCAAGAAAACGGAGTGCCACGGAAAGACAATGCCTCGATATCCTGGGCCGGGTGGGCAAGAAAAGCCTGTCCCGGGAAGAACCTCCGGGTTCACTCCCCCGGAACACAATACTTTACAAGAACTGGAAGACCTTCAAACTTTTGAGAGAGCTGGAGGAACACCTGGCAGAGCGGTGCGGAAAAAGGGTTCCAGTTCAATTAATCTACGTGCCGGGCAACCATGACAGGCTGTGCAACCTTTACCCTTCGGTTCGCGATTCACTGAAGGATATGCTCGGCCTTGCTGTTACCCCTGACAGTGTGGATGGAAACCCCGATGGAGATTGGTGGTACAGATACGTTTACAGGGACGAAGATCACGGGGTATATGCCATGCACGGCCACCAGTATGATATCTGGAATTTCGGCGGGGGTAATGACCGGGGGCTGAACGGGCACCTGCAGGTGCCGATCGGGGATGTATTCACAACTGAATTTGCAGTCAAGATTCCCTGGATGCTCGATTCCCTGAGGGAAAAATACCCGGAGATCACAAAAGAACTGGTGCAGAGCACCAGGGACATTGATAACGTCAGGCCCTTGAGCAGCGTTTTTGAGTGGATTTACTACAGGCTAAAAAAGGAAGATCACGGTAAGATTCGCAAGGCCTTTGACGAGATATTCCAAGGTGTTATAAATGAGCTGCTGGAAAATAAGCTTGTCAGGCAGTGGAGAAGCCCCAATACCAGCGTTGACGAGGTCCTGAGGCTTGCAAGCAGCCGCTGGCTGAGCTGGTTGCCCAAAGGCCTTGTTAATGCACTTGATGCAGAGGATATTCTTCCCCTGGTTATGGGAATGATGGGCGGCACGGATAATCCGGAACAAGACCCATATACTATTGCCGCTTACGGCGAAAATATATGGCGGGAAAACCGGGATATACAGTATGTGCTATACGGGCATACCCACGCACCTTTACAACGCCCCATGGACGTTCAAAAGGACAGAGAAATTTTTTACATCAATACAGGAACCTGGAGAACCCGTATCCACAAGACCGTTGGCCTGGACAGGGCCCCTGATTTCGTGGACCTGAAGCAGATGACCTATACCATATTCTACCGCAGGGATGAGGATACCACAGGCAAACAGCCGGACACCCTTAGCTTTGACATATGGACCGGTACCAAAAAGAAGCATTACAATATATAACCTACCGGTTTTTTAATCATTAAACCCAGATTGTGCAGTAGCCGAATAATGTGGCCTGAAAAACCTGGCAGTACCCACTTGTCGTGACTCCGCAATTTTGACCTAAACTGAAGTCTTTACTTAATCGGTTTCAACTCAACCCTGCGATTCAGGGCACGGCCCTCAGGTGTTTTATTGGAGGCCGCTGGTCGGGTAAACCAGAAAGCCTTTGTGCTGAGTCGATCTTTATCGATACCTTTTTCTTCTAAATAATCCTGCACTGCCTTTGCACGGTTTTCCGAGAGTCTTTTATTGTAATTTGCCGAACCCCGGTTATCTGTGTGGCCCTGGATCTCCAATTTCAAATTGGGATTTTTCTTTAACTTATCTTCTACAGTAAATCGGCCACCGAAAAATGAAAGCCTTTGTATA
>CAZZPR010000004.1:0-67950 GCA_964655655.1 uncultured Desulfobacteraceae bacterium
TTAACCTTGAACTGTGAACCTGGAACCCGGAACCTGTGTCCGGAACCTGTGTACAACAGATATTGCCTTGAGGAAACGGGCGGGGCTTTGGGGAGGGCAGGGGGGCTTCCTTTCAGTAATTGGGATTCAAAATAATAAAAAGGTATTTCTTGTAAAAGCAGGATGATCCAGAAACAAGAAACCAGTATCTGGTAAGTCACCAAAAGGACAGGGCCCCTTGACTTCGCTGGTAAAAACCCATTATGCAGCTGTTGCAATTAAAGGAGTTTTTTATTATAAAATGGTTAGTTCATTTCAACCGTGAACGGTAAACCGATCAACCCAAACTTAACAGAGGCTTTTAATGCCAAAGACAATGCCCTTTGAAGGGCATCCGGATCAATATGATGATTGGTTCGAAAACAACAGTTACGCCTACCAGTCAGAGCTCACGGCCATTAAGGAGGAATTGCCACAAAGGGGAGAGGGCATGGAGATCGGGGTGGGAAGCGGAAGATTTGCTGCGCCACTCGGCATCAGGATCGGACTGGAGCCCGCGACCGGAATGTGGAAAATGGCCCGGGAGAGGGGCATTAATGTTGTTGCGGGAGTAGCCGAGGTCCTGCCTTTTTGCGACAATTGCTTTGACTTCTCGCTCATGGTTACCACCCTTTGTTTCCTGGATGATATAAAACGGGCCTTTGATGAGGCCTACCGGGTTATTAAACCCGGCGGCTCCTTTATTGCCGGGTTTGTCGACAAGGACAGCCTTTTGGGCAGGCAATATCTAAAACACAAAAACGAAAGCACTTTTTACAGATTAGCGACATTTTATTCGGTTGATCAGGTCTTGGAACTCCTTAAAAAGGCGGGCTTCGAAAACCAACATTTTACCCAGACAATATTTCGGCCCTTAAAAGAAATAGATTCTATCGAGGGGCCAAAGGAGGGTTACGGGGAGGGTTCATTCGTGGTGCTCAGGGCAAATAAGGATACTTAGGTCTTTTTAAACATCCCCTTCAGGGATGAAATATCCCTGCTGCCAAGAAGCCTTGCTAATCCGACATATATAATCACCCCGGCTCCTATTATTAAAAAAAGCCCTGCCAAAAGTCCATAAAGTCCTCCCGCCTTATCATCCGGTAAAAATTTTACTGCGAGCAGGTAGACACAAAGGCCCATCACAACGGAACTAAGCGCCGACCTTGCCGTGGATTTAATGACATCCATCCCTCCTAATCCTCCAAGGCGCCTCCGCAGCAATAATACAAGCAGCAATAATTGGAAGGTGGAGGCGAGGGACAGGGCAAGTGCCAGACCCCCGTGTTCAAGGGGACCCATCAACACCAACGCAAACGCTATGTTTGCAATTATTGCAATAAAAGCCACTTTTACCGGGGTCTTTGTATCCTGGAGGGAATAAAAGGCGGATACAAACACCCTCAACCCGGAAAATGCCAACAGCCCCAGGGAATAATAAAGCAGGGCCCGGGCGGTCATTATAGTGGAAAAGTGATCGAATTCCCCTCTCTGGAATAATAGCCTTATAATGGGCTCCCTCAGCACAATTAAACCCGCCATTGCGGGCATGGTTATAAACATGGTGAGCCTGAGGGCGTGACAAAGGGTGTCTTTCAATTCCTCCATATTCCCTTGCGCCGCCTCCCTGGAAAGCGAGGGAAGTACGGCGGTGCTGATCGCTATTGCAAAAATCCCGAGGGGAAACTGCACCAACCGGTCCGCATAATAGAGATAGGAAATACTGCCTTCCTTGAGAAAGGATGCAAGCAGTGTGATTACCAGGTTATTTATCTGATAGATTGCAGAGCCGAAAATCGCGGGTAACATTAGCAGGCCGATCTTTTTCAGACCGGGGTGCCTGAAATCCCATATCGGAAGGAAGCCAAGGCCCTTTCTTATCATAAAGGGTATCTGCAAGGCCACCTGGAGTATTCCTCCCCCCAATACTCCCAGGGCCAGGCCCAAGGTAGCTGTCTTCATGTGAGGCACCAGGAAAACCATGGCCCCTATCATGGCCAGATTCAAAAACACAGGGGCAAGCGCAGGCGCGGAAAAATGGTCAAGGGAGTTCAGGATGCCCATAAACAGGGCAAGGAGGCTTACCAGGAAAATATAGGGAAACATTACCCTGGTGAGAAGCACCGTAAGTTCGTACTTTTCTCCCACGTCCCCAAATCCCCAGGCAATCACCTTCACGATAAACGGCGCAAAAATTACCCCCAGGACGGCAACAGCAGCCAAAATCAGGCACAGGAATGTCAGAACCACCCTGGCCAGTACAAATGCCTCATTCCTTGTTTTTCCCTGTAAATAACCGGTAAATACCGGCACAAAGGAAACGGAGAAAGAGCCCTCGGCGAAAAGCCTTCTCAAGAGATTCGGGATGCGAAAGGCCACGAAAAATGCATCCGCGGACATGCCGGAGCCGAAAAAATTGGCTATAAGCATGTCCCGGGCCAGCCCCAGTACCCTGCTCAGGAATGTAAAAAAGCCGATTATCCCGGCAGCCCTTGTGACCCGTATATTTTCATCCATAAAAACCTTGACATAACCTGACTATTTGTTTACTTATCATCCCAAATACCTATTAAACTCAGGAGGCTAAAAAAATGGCGACTCACAAATCAGCCATCAAAAGGGATAAACAGAACGAGGCCAGGAGGCTGAGAAACAAAGCCTACAAGACAAAGGCCAAAAATCTAATCAAAGAGGTAAGGCTTGCCATAGCGGATAAAAAAACGGAAGATGCGAGGAAGGCCCTGAACAAGGCTACCAGCATACTTCAAAAAATCCAGTCCAAAGGGGTTATGCACAAAAATACCGCAGCAAGAAATGTCTCAAGGCTCTCCGTGCAAATAAACAGGCTTTCCGCTACGGCTTCCGGGGAGGGCAAAGGTTAAAGATCACATTTTCCAATGCAATGTCTCCCCCCAGGCCTGATCTTATTAGACCATCCACATCATAAATATGGCCAAGCGCCTCTTTTATCTCTTCCTCCTTCCAAAAGCGTTCCTGGCTTATGCATTTTTCCTTTACAAAACCGGGCAAAGAGCCCAATGCCTTTCTCGCCTCCGCCTTACCCTGCCCAAGGCCGGATTTCGCCTTAAGAATCAATCTCATCTGTCGGGCCAGCATTCCAAGTATTCCCAAAATGGTGTGGCTGTCCCTTCCCTGGATATCCAGCAACCGGCTCAGCACTGTAACGGCGTTTTCGGAATCCCTGCGGGCTACATAATCCACTAGTTCAAAGATATTAAAAAGCCTGCTGAAAACAGCCAATTCCTTAATCTTTTCAGCATCTATATAAGACCCCGGATACCTAAGGGCAAGTTTGGATATCTCGTTGAAAATATCCCTCAGACTGTTTCCAGCCATCTGGTAAAGAAACGCACACGCATCTCTTTCCATGGTCAGGCCCATGGCCTTTGCCCTCTTTTGCATCCAGGCATAAGTACGCTCTTCGGACAATCTCTTAAATACCACCGCCCTGCCGGACTTTCTTATTTTGTCGTAAAAACCGGCTTTCAAATCGGCAGCGCCGGAAACCCATATTACGCAAGTGGAATCAACAGGATCATCCAGGTAAGGTTCAAAGGCCTGGAGTTCTTTTTGATTGAAGGCCTCCGTATTCCTTACAATGACCAACCTCCGGGAAGACATAAAAGGAAACAGCCGCGCTCTGTTCAATATTTCCCCGGGAGAAACCTCCCCCCCGTATATGGTCTCCATATTGAAATCCCTTACCGACTCCGGTACCAGGCAACTTTTTGCCTCATCAATGGCAAGTTTAATCCAAAAATCCTCCGGGCCATAGAAGAGATAAAAGGGTTCAACCTTCCCTTTTTTTAATGACCTCAATACAGTCTCCGGGTTCGAATCCGCCATTAAAATCTCTCCATGGTTCTTCTGTATATCTGGGCAGCCAGATTTCTTGCTATGTTTGCAATTGCCCTGCGCCTGTTGTAACGGGTTTTTAAAGGATCGGCGCTAACCGCAAAATTGGACTTTCCTTCAAGGGCGGGGTCATGCCATACCGCCTCTCCCTTTTTTTGATCCAAAAGTTCTACATCCATTTTTACCGTTAACCTTCTGGTGCGGGTGGTGACCTCTTTTGACTTATAGCCGTGTATGGTTTTTTCCTCTATCCTGTAAGCCAGGGGTTCCGTTGTAAGGGAATAGATATTGGCCCTCAAAAAAAACCGGGCTTGTTTCCGGTCCTCTATCCTTACACTGGAATGCCTGATAAATTCTTCCCTGACCGCCCTGGTGAATTCTTCCTCTGTCCCCATAAAGGATGAACTGCTGGAAAATAAAGGAATGGCTATTTCCTGGAGGGATACGCCCTCGGTCTTGCCCGCGGGCCTAATCTTGTATCCGCAGCCAAAGCTTAACGAACAAAACAAGATAAAAACAATAAAGCCTTTAAGGGTGTTGCCCATCATATTTTTTAAAGATCTCACCATAAACTACCGATAGGCTGAAAAAATATCGGGCCATGGTGTGGTATTCAAGTGGCATTAAAAAGGAAAAAGGGTCGCAGTTATATTTATACCACCACGTTGACCAATTTCTTTTTTACCACAATAACCTTTTTTATCTCCTTATCGCCTACGAAATTCCGAATCCTGGAATCATTCAGGGCCTTGCCCCGGACCTCTCCTTCATCGGAGGAAGAAGATACCTCTATCCTGCTCCTGACCTTTCCGTTAACCTGGACCACCACCAGATGGGTCTCTTTCTCAAGGGCCTCCTCTCTGTACTCAGGCCACGAGACGGTGGTAAGACTATAATTATAACCCAAAGCGTTCCATAACTCTTCCGCTATATGTGGAACAACAGGATACAAAAGCATCAACATGGCATCCACTGATTCCTTAAGCACTGACCAATCCTTATCAGAGAGGCTTTTAACCCTTTTTATGGTCTGGCTTATCATGTTGAATAGTTCCATGACCGCACTTATTGCGGTATTAAAATGAAACCTTTCCTCTATGTCCTCCGTAACCTTTTTTACTGTTTGGTGTGTCTTTCTGTGAAGATCCCTCAAATTATCGGAAAGATCTTCGCTGAAATCGCAAGGTTTAGCATCTGAAAGCGCTTCCCGGTTTTCAAGCACCAAACGCCAGACACGGTTAAGAAACCTCCACGCACCCTCCACGCCCTCATCGCTCCACTCAAGGTCCCTTTCCGGTGGAGAGGCAAACAGGCAGAACATCCTAACCGTATCCGCACCGTAACGGTCGATTAGGCTTTGGGGATCAACCACATTTCTGGTGGACTTGGACATCTTGTTAGACGGCCCTATCTCCGCATCGCCGCCGCAATACATACACTTCCCATCCTCCATCTCACCCGGAAAGAGATATCCGTGTTTCCGGCATCGGTAGGTTTCCTTGCAAACCATACCCTGGGTAAGAAGATTTTTGAAGGGCTCCTGAACGTCCAAGTATCCCATATCCCTTAGAACCTTGGTATAAAACCTTGCATAAAGCAGATGCAAAATGGCATGCTCTATGCCGCCTATATACTGGTCAACCGGCATCCAGTAAGCAGCCTTCCCCCTTTCAAAGGGACCATCATTATATTTTGGAGAAGTATAACGCACAAAATACCAGGAAGATTCCACAAATGTATCCATGGTATCAGTCTCTCTTTTTGCAGCACCACCGCACCGAGGGCAATCTGTTTCATAAAAAGAAGCTTCGTAAGGGAGAGGGGATTTTCCCCCCGCCTTCATGTCCAGGTCCACAGGGAGCAACACCGGGAGTTGATCCTCAGGAACCGGCACTACGCCGCATTTTGGACAATAAATAATGGGTATAGGCGTGCCCCAATACCTCTGCCTGCTGATTCCCCAATCCTTCAGACGGTAATTAACGGTCTTGTGACCCAGGCCCTTTGATTCAAGATAATCCGCTATCCTATCCAGAGCCGCCATATTCTGCATCCCGTCAAAGGGTCCGGAGTTGACCAGGATGCCGTCCTCCACATATGCCTCGGTCATCTCTTCCTCTTTCAGATCTTCATCCTCCGGTTTGATTACAACCCGGAGGGACAGCCCGTACTTTTTGGCGAATTCAAAATCTCTCTGGTCATGGGTGGGCACCGCCATAATGGCGCCCGTTCCATATTCATAAAGCACGAAATTGGCTACGTATATGGGGATTCTCTCATTGGTAACCGGGTTAAGACAATATCTCCCGGTAAACACACCTTCTTTAACGGTGAAATCGGCGGTCCTGGTTACGTTATCCAGCTTTAGGGTCCGGTCGATAAATTCTTCTACCTCTTTTTTGTATTTGCTTTCCTTGATCAATTCCCGCAAAAGAGGATGCTCGGGTGCAAAACAGAGAAAAGTCGCTCCGTAGACCGTGTCCTGCCTGGTGGTAAATACCTCTACAACATGTTCGGAGTTTTCCACGGGAAACCTGATAACAGCGCCCCAACTCTCTCCGATCCAGTTTTTCTGCATGGCAAGCACCCTGTCCGGCCATCCCGGAAGCTGGTCGCAATAACTCAGCAACTCCCTGGCATAATCCGTTATCTTCAGAAACCAGCTATCCATCTCCTTTAAGGTCACCTCCTGATCGGGGTGCCTCCAGCAGCATGCATCAACGACCTGTTCGTTTGCCAAAACCGTCTGGCACATATCGCACCAATTTACATAGGTCTTCCTTCTGTAGGCCAGGCCCTTTTGGTGCATCTTCAGAAATACGAGCTGCTCCCAACGGTAGTATTCCGGATCGCAGGTGGCAAGCTCCCTGTCCCAGTCGTAGCTGAACCCCATCCTTTTTAATTGGGACCTCATATACTCTATGTTTTCCCGGGTCCACTTTGCCGGATGGGTTTTATTTTCAATAGCAGCATTTTCCGCCGGCATCCCAAAGGCATCCCACCCCATAGGATGAAGAACACTGAAACCCTTCATTCGTTTATACCTGGCAACCACATCCCCTATTGCATAGTTCCTTACATGACCCATGTGTATCTTTCCGGAAGGATACGGAAACATCTCCAGCAGGTAATATTTATCTTTTTTCTTATCCTCATCCGCCTTAAAATAGCTTTTCATCTCCCAAAATTTCTGCCAGTTCAGCTCTACCTCTTGAGGATTGTATCTCTTCATGCTCTCAGCCCCTTTTGCTTTCTTTGGAAATCGAGTAATCCATAACAGGGTCCAAAGAGGACCGTAAATTTCTCTCCAGGTCTCCTAACCCAGGAAATAATAACTTGTCGACGGAAATAATAATCTTTAGGGGGTAACCCTGTTCCTTGTTTTTATTCGAGAAAAAAAGGTTGGCCATGTTAAATATAATGGACTTAAGCAGTTCCCCGTACTCCTCTCTCATGCCCTCTGTCCGGGGAATTGATATACCGAATTCGGTTAATTTCAACTTGCCAAGGGCGGAGACAAGCCTTTCCATGATGCGGGGAAGGTTCCGGGATGAATGGTCTCTTTCCGGTCCGAGGCCCACAAACACTAATTTATCCGCCCTAATTTTTTCCTGGGTGGCAATCAGCACGACCTCTTCTCTTTCCCCGGTAAGGAATCGTTTTTCTAAAAGCTCGGTAAGAGAGCCCGACATCTTTTCATCCATCCTTGAAAGATATCCTGTTTTCGGGGAAACGTCCCGGAAAAGAAAGGCTATAACGGCCTGGCACCATAGCTCATCAAGAAATCTATGGGTCAGCCTTAGGTCCAATCTTATTTCTTTTTCATCAAGTTTGTTTGGATTCGGTATTTTTCAACCTCACTCTGTTATAGATATTATCCAATATCCCGTTGATAAAGGCACCGGATTCCTGGTTGCCGAATTTTTTTGCCAGCTCCACCGCCTCATTAATGGAAACCTTGGGAGGAATGTCTTCCCGGTATAAGAGTTGATATACGGACAACCTCAAAATAGCCCGCTCCACTCTTGCCATTCGCTCCAGCCGCCATCCCTTTGAGGCCTTGGATATGTAATCGTCTATTTCATCGATACAGGAGCATGTTCCTGAAATGAGCTCCCAGGAAAAGGGGCCTATGTCTTCCGGAGCGCCAAAATTTTCAGAGATTAAATCAAAGGCCTTCCGGGGCTCATCATGGGAAAATTGAAGGTGAAAGAGAACCTTTAAGGCCAGCTCTCTGGATCTTCTTCTGTTACCCATTCTAGTTCTTCTGTCTTTTTAAAATCTATTCAAGAGCCTTTAGAAGATTCACCATTTCCATGGCGGATACCGCGGCATCCCAGCCTTTGTTTCCGCTCTTTGTGCCCGCTCTCTCGATGGCCTGTTCCAGGGTATCGGTGGTTATGATGCCAAATGAAATTGGAACAGGGCTTTCAAGGGAGATAGATGCTACTCCTCTCGATACCTGATTGCTGATGTATTCAAAGTGAGGTGTTGCGCCCCTGATCACCGCACCCAGGCATATAACACAATCAAATTTCCCGGAAAAGGCCACCCTCTTGGTAACAGCAGGTATCTCAAAGGCGCCCGGCACTCGGAAAATGGTTATCTGTTCATCAGAGGCCCCATGCCTTTTCAAGGCGTCCACGGATCCATCAATTAATCTTCGGCTTATGAAATCATTAAAACGGCTCACCACAATGGCAAAACTGAATTCCTTTGCAGATATATCTCCTTCAATAACCCTGGGCATTCATGTCCTCCTTTTGATTGTAAATACTCATAATGTGCCCCAATTTTTCACACTTGGTCAAAAGATAACGCTTATTTTCGGGCCTTGGGGAAATCTCGATAGGGACCCTTTCGGTAACCGTCAACCCGTAACCCTCGAGTCCCACGATTTTCTTCGGATTATTGGTCATTATTTTCATCTGCCCCACGCCCAATGAAACGAGTATCTGTGCGCCAACGCCGTAGTCTCTCAAATCCGGCTTGAAACCGAGCTCTTCGTTTGCCTCCACGGTGTCCAAGCCCTTATCCTGCAAGGCATAGGCCTTTATTTTATTGACGAAGCCTATTCCTCTGCCTTCCTGCCTCAAATATATCAAAACCCCCTGGCCTTCGCTTTTGATCATCCTCAGGGCCTCTTTCAATTGGTCTCCGCAGTCGCACCTGTAGGAACCGAATACATCGCCTGTCAAGCACTCAGAATGCACCCTGACGAGGGTTTCCCTGCCCGCCGCTATCTCACCCTTTACCAGGGCGAGTTGTTCGCTGTCGTCAATTCTGTTTCTGAATGCAAACGCCTTAAACTCCCCAAAAGGCGTGGGCAATACCGTCTCGGCCTCCTTGAATACAAAGGACTCATTTCTCATGCGGTAGGCTATTACATCCGCCACAGTAACAATCCTTATCCCGTGCTCCTGGGCAAATTTATCCAGGTCGGGCCTTCTGGCCATGGTACCGTCATCTTTCATTATCTCGCAAATAACACCTGCGGGCTTCAGCCCGGCAAGCCTTGCTAAATCCACCGAACCCTCGGTCTGGCCCGCCCTAAAAAGAACCCCGCCCCGTCTTGCCCTGAGGGGGAAAACATGCCCCGGCTGGACCAGGTCACCTGGAGATGCGTCATCATTTATCGCAGTCAGTATGGTGTTAGCCCTGTCCGCTGCTGATATCCCCGTAGTTACTCCGTGTTTGGCCTCTATAGACACCGTAAAGGCGGTCTGGAAACGAGACTGATTGTTTGGCACCATGAGCGGAAGGTTCAACCTATCCACTATTTCCGGGGACAAGGACAGGCAAATCAAACCCCTTCCGTGTTTAGCCATAAAATTTATATCATCCGGTGTAACCTTCTCCGCGGCCATTGTCAGGTCACCTTCGTTTTCCCTGTCCTCATCATCTACAAGTATTATGATCTTGCCCTGTCTCAGGTCCTCCAGGGCACCTTTTATATTAGAAATACTCATTTTGGCCTCCAAAACCATTCTGAATTAGCATGTCCACGTCGATTCCTTTAGAGGCCTTCCCCAGGGATAACGGCTCATTCCGAAAAAAAAGCCTTTCAATATATTTTGAAATCAGATCCACTTCTATGTTTACCCTGTCTCCGGTTTTCTTACTGGAAATTGTAGTTTTTTCCGCTGTAAGGGGTATAACGCTCACCTCGAATGAGCTGCCCCTGATCCTGCCGATGGTCAGACTGATTCCATCGATTGTGATGGAGCCTTTTTCTGCCAAATACCTGCTCAGGGATCGGCCAATTCTTATCGTAATAATCCAGGATCTTTGCAGTTTCTTGATCCCCTCTACCTTTCCGGTGCCGTCCACATGACCTGTAACAATATGACCGCCTAACCGGTCGCCCAGCCTCAATGCCCTTTCAAGATTTACCGTGCTGCCTTTTTCAAATTCACCAAACGTGGTTCTCTTAAGGCTCTCAGCCGAAATATCCATGGTCAAAAAACCCCGATTTCCAGAAACTATCGTTAAACATGCACCGTCCACTGCAATGCTGTCCCCCGGACGGCAATCTGAAAATTCTGAAGGTATCCTTACAGAAATACTGGCCTCCGCCCCTAACTTCCTGATTTCCTCTATTTCTCCTATACCTTCAATAATTCCTGTAAACATATAGTTATTCCCGAGGGTAGGCCTCTATCATAATATCCTTGTCGAATCTCCTTACCCTGAAAATGTCAAGGTTAAAAGAATCTTGTATTTTATCACATCCTTTGCCCCTGGTGAAGGAAATACCATCCTCTCCACATATAATTTTTGGGGCGATAAAAATAACATACTTGTCTACCAGTTTTTCCCTGATCAGGGAGCCGTATATATCTCCGCCTCCTTCCGCCATAACTGAAGTTACGGACATGTCCGCAAGCCTTGCCAGCAAGCCGGAGAGGTCTATCCTGCCCTCCTTCAGCCGGCAAGCCAAGATTCTGACCCCTGAACCCGCTGTCCTTTTCCTGGCCTCTTCGCCTGCCTCCTCCCCTACGGCCAAAATAGACAAAGGCCCGCTTCCGGAATTCAGCACCCTGCTGTTTAAGGGTATCCTGAATCTGGTATCCACTATAACCCTTACAGGTTTCCGGGAAGATTCCTTGAGCATGTAGGGAGTCAAAAGGGGGTCATCCCTTATAACCGTGCCAACCCCTACCATAACGGCATCCATATTTTTTCTCAAGGTATGCACGAATTTTCTTGACCTCTCACCGGTTATCCATTTGGAGTCGCCGGTTCGTGTGGCTATCCGGCCGTCAAGGGTCAGGGCGGACTTCAAAACGACAAAAGGTTTCCCCTTTGTTATGTACTTTATATATGCCTCATTCAATCTGCGGCATTCCTCCTCCAATACACCGCATCTGACCCTGACACCTTTGGTTCGGAGAAAATCGCATCCCCCTCCGGCCACATGTGGATTGGGGTCAGCAATGCCTACCACAACTCTTTGTATGCCGGTCTTAATTATTTCCTTTGTACACGGGGGGGTTCTGCCATAATGGTTACATGGCTCCAAATTAACATACAGGGTGGAACCCCTTGCAGTGCCGCCTGCCCGGGACAGGGCCGCTATCTCTGCGTGCGGTAATCCGGCCCTTTTATGATAGCCGGCACTCACTATCTCGCCTTTCTTTACTACAAGGGCGCCTACGAGGGGATTTGGGGATGTAGAGCCAAGGCCTTTCCTTGCCAGGGAAATCGCCTTTTTCATAAATATTTCATCAACATCCATGTTCCTTTCTGTTGTATCAGTCTCCTTTATTTTTCCGGCCCGCCTCTTTCATCCAGCAGGTCCTTCAATTCGGTCATAAACTCGTTTATGTCCTTGAATTGTCTATACACAGAGGCAAATCTTACGTATGCCACGTCATCCCACTCCTTGAGCCTCTCGATCACCTTCTCGCCTATCTCGGCACTGCTGATCTCCCTGTGACTGCTTTCCTGAAACTCCTGGCCCAAGGAATCGAGAAAATCGTCGATCTTGTTAACGCTGATAGGCCTCTTCTGACAGGCCTTGTGAATGCCGTCTCTTATCTTTTCAAAATCAAAGGGCTCCCTTCTGCTGTCCTTTTTAACCACCATAGGTAAAACCGCCTCAACCTTCTCATAGGTGGTAAAACGCCTTTTGCAGCTCAGGCATTCCCTTCTTCTCCTTATGGATATGTCGTCCTTGCTCAGCCTGGAATCAATAACCTTGTTTCCTGTTTTTCCGCAAAATGGACACTTCATATATCCAGTCTCACAACTTCTATGTTAGATTCATCCAGCATTACTTTCGCCATGACGTCAGGGTAGCCTTCCAAATAAAAAATTTTCTCTACTCCTGCATTTATCAGCATCTTGGTGCATATTATACAAGGCATATGGGTTGAGTAAAGGGTGGTTCCCTTGGTTGCCATCCCGTAATAGGCCGATTGAATAATCACATTTTGTTCCGCATGAAGGCCCCGGCATAATTCATGCCTCTCTCCGGGTTTCACCTTCGTCTTCTCCCTCAGGCAGCCCGTTTCTTCGCAATGTGTAATCCCGCTGGGAGCGCCGTTATACCCGGTGGCCAGCACCCTTCTATTCTTTACCAGGACCGCACCGACCTGTCTTCTCAGGCAGGTGGACCTCGTTGCCACCAATCTTGCAATGGACATAAAATATTCTGGCCAGGAAGGTCTTTTCAATGAATACCCCGAAATCATAAAGAGAGGGGAAAACGACGGCAGAGAGAATGGATCATTGATCTTACATCTTCCAAACCCTTTTTATCATCAGGGCTTTCCAGCACCCTTACAATCCATTCAGCTATATCTTTAACTTGCTCTTCCTTTATTCCCCTGGTAGTTAAGGCCGGCGTACCCAACCGTATCCCGCTTGTCACCTTGGGCCCCTTTTCGTCAAAGGGAATGCTGTTCTTGTTCACCACAATGCCCGCCTGACTCAATGAATTCTCTGCATGAATACCAGTTATATTCGTGTGTTTTAAATCAACCAAAACAATATGGTTATCCGTGCCCCCGGTGACCAGATCAATTCCCTTTGACAACAACTTCTCCGCCAAGGTCTTTGCATTGACCACAACCTGCTTCTGATATTCGGAAAATCCTTGATCCATAGCCTCCTTGAAGGCCACTGCCTTTGCCGCAATAATATGCATCAAGGGTCCTCCCTGAATACCGGGGAAAACCTGGGCATCGATCTTCTTTGCATACTGCTTTTTTGCAATTATAAACCCGCCCCTTGGACCCCTAAGCGTTTTATGTGTAGTAGCTGTTACAAAATCAGCAAAGGGGACAGGTGAAGGGTGCTGTCCACCTGCAATCAGTCCGGCAATATGGGCCATATCAACCAAGAGATGGGCGCCTGTTTCTTCTGCAATACCGCGAAATTTTTCAAAATCGATTATCCTCGGATAAGAGCTGGCCCCTGCTATTATCAATTTAGGCCTATTTTTCCGGGCCAATTCTCTTATCTGTTCAAAGTTCAGTCTATGGGTTTCCCGGTCCACTCCGTAAGAGAGTGCCTTGTACAAGGCACCCGAAAAATTCGGCCTGCTCCCGTGGGTAAGGTGCCCTCCATGGGCGAGATCCATTCCCAATATTTTATCCCCGGGCTTTAAAAAGGAAAAATACACCGCCATGTTTGCCTGGGTCCCGGAATGGGGCTGTACATTGGCATATTCGGACTTGAAAAGCTTGTTTACCCTTTCCAGGGCCAAATTTTCCACAACATCCGCATTCTCGCACCCGCCATAATACCTTTTTCCGGGATAGCCCTCTGCATACTTGTTTGTCAAAAAGCTTGCCTGGGCCTCCATCACCGCCCTGCTGGTATAGTTTTCCGATGCAATCATCAAAAGATTGTTGTTCTGCCTTTCTTCTTCCGCAAAAATTGCATCAGCAATCTTGGAATCAACTTTTTTCAGGCTCATATCAATTCGCCCACCAATTCAAATAATATCTATTTGATCCCGCCTTCTCTGGTGCCTGCCACCTTCAAAGCCTGCCTCCAAAAACATATCCACCATCTCAAGGGCCAGTCCGACACCAATGAGTCTCCCCCCTAGCACAAGAACATTTGCATCATTATGACGCCGGCTGAGGCTTACCGTATATAGATTGTGGCAGAGTGCGGCCCTGACCTTATTGTGCCTGTTGGCTGTAATGGACATGCCTATGCCGGATCCGCATATCAATATCCCTCTGGTGTACGTGCCTTTCTGAATATTTATGCTCAACTCATGGGCAATAGCAGGATAATCAATGGATTCCCGGCTGAACGCACCTATGTCTTTTACCTGGTGATCTCCTTTTTCGAGCAGGTGTCCCTTTATCGCTTCCTTCAGATCAAACCCCGCGTGATCAGAGCCTAAAATCAAATCCATGGTTTCCTTAAACCCGCACCTCAGGTTATTATGCATATTTCCTGAAGACCAGGCAACTGTTGGTACCGCCAAACCCGAATGAATTGGACAGGACTGTTCCTATATCCATTTTTTCGGCCTCGTTCGGTACGTAGTTGAGGTCGCATTCCTGATCCGGATTTTCGTGGTTGATGGTGGCTGGAACAAGCCCGTTTCTTATGGTCAGGATGGAATATATCGCCTCCACTGCTCCGGCTCCACCCAGGAGATGCCCTGTCATGGACTTCGTGGAGCTCACCGGTATCTCGTAGGCGTAATCCCCGAACATCCTTTTAATGGCCTTGGTTTCCCCTATATCGTTCATCCTTGTAGATGTTCCGTGGGCATTAATGCAATCAATTTGCATTGGATCCAAACCCGAGTCCTTAATCGCCGTTTCCATGCACAGCCTTGCGCCTTCTCCTTCCGGGTCAGGAGCAACTATATGATAAGCATCCGCAGACATTCCATAACCGATTATCTCCGCGTAAATCTTCGCCCCTCTTTCAAGGGCGTGATTCAATTCCTCCAATATGATCATTCCTCCGCCTTCGGACATTATAAAGCCGTCCCTTTGGGCGTCAAAAGGCCTTGAGGCCTTTTCCGGCTCGTCGTTCCTCGTGGAGAGGGCCTTCATTGCAGTGAATCCGGCAAATGCAAGGGGAGTCAAGACGGCCTCTGTGCCGCCTGTTATCATTGCATCTGCCGCTCCCCGCTGGATCGCCTTATAGGCATCACCGATAGCGTGGGAACCGGCTGCACAAGCAGTCTCTATAGAAGTGTTTGGTCCCTTGGCCCCGAACTCTATAGATATCTGCCCCGGTGCCATGTTGGCTATCATGCCCGGGATAAAAAAGGGGCTTACCCTTCTCGGTCCCTTGTCCAGCAATATACTATGGTAACGCTCTAAGGTGTTCAGGCCGCCCATACCGCATCCGGTAATGCACCCGACTCTGTGCCCGTTCTTTTCCGTTATGGCAATTCCTGAGTCCTCAACCGCCATTCTGGCCGATGCCACGGCATAATGTATAAAGATATCAAGATGTCTTGCATCCTTTGCCGCAAGAAAATCTTCCGGCCTGAAATCCTTGACCTCCCCGGCTATCCTGGAGGAATATCCAGAGGCATCAAATTTGGTTACAGGGCCTATTCCGCTTTTTCCTTTTGATATGGCCTCCCAATTCTCCGCTACTCCAATGCCTAAGGGAGTAACCATTCCCAAACCTGTTGCTACAATTCTCCTGGGCATATAGAGATCCTCCTTAACCCCAAAAAGGGGGTTTATCCCTTATTTTTTCCGATATAGTCAATTGCATCCTTTACTGTCAAAAGCTTTTCCGCATCCTCGTCCGAAATGGATATTCCGAATTCTTCCTCCATGGCCATTATCAATTCCACCTGATCAAGTGAATCCGCCCCCAAATCATCAACAAATGAGGCCTCAGGGACCACATCTTCTTCGTTTACCTCTAATTGTTCACAAATTATCTTTTTTATCTTGTCGTCTGCTGCTGACATATGATCCTCCATAACTTTTGTTATAGTACGTTTACATATAAATACCGCCGTTCACATGAATAACCTGGCCCGTAATATACGCTGCACTTTGGGAAGCCAGCCAATAAACTGCTTCGGCCACCTCGCCCGGCTCCCCGATCCTTCCTGCCGGAATCTGGCTCAAAAAGGCCTCTTTGGCCTTCTCCGGAAGCCTCCTGGTCATCTCCGTGTTGATAAAACCAGGCGCCACTGCATTTACAGTAATGCCTCTGCCTGCCAGTTCTCTTGCCACACTTTTTGTAAATCCGGTTATCCCCGCCTTGGAGGCTGCGTAGTTGGCCTGACCCGCATTACCCATAAGCCCTGCCACGGATGAAATATTTACAATCCTCCCTTCTTTTTGTTTCACCATTGTTCTGGCCGCCGCCTTTGTGCAATTGAACACACTCTTGAGATTGACCTGGATTACCTGATCCCATTGATGTTCTGTCATCCTCATTATTATTGAATCTCTTGTTATTCCGGCATTGTTTACCAATACATCTATTCTTCCAAAATCTCCGGTTACAGTCTTGAAAAAAGTATCGCAGCCCTCAAAAGAAGAAACATCCACCTTTTCCGATCTTGCTTCAACCTTAAATTCGCTGAGAAGCCTATGGGTTTCTTTGGCATCCCCTTCGTCGGGGTCGTAATGGGCAAATACCACCCTGGCCCCTTCCTCGGCAAACCTCAGACATATACTACGCCCGATTCCCTTTGATCCTCCTGTGACAACCACTACTCTCTTTGATTCTGACAATTTTAACCACCTCTTGTTTAATGAAAATTGCTGGCCTTCCGGTAATCCTTGATTTACACCCAACCTTGTTTAAATACCTTAAATAAAAACCCTTTCCAAAAAATTTAAGGGGTATATCACTAATACCCCTTAACCTTGTATTCCTCCATCCCCTTCAGAATTCTTTTCTGAATGCGGTCGTTCACAAATTTTATAGCAGTCCCCACTGCGTTTTTAATGGCCTTGGGCGAGGAATTACCGTGACATACAATACCGGTTCCTTTGACCCCCAAAAGTGGGGCACCCCCATACTCCTCATAATCGAGATGTCTTTTGAAATTTTTGAAGGCCTTGCTTCCGAGCCAGAAACTCAACCTTGAAACAGCATCCCTTGACATTTCCCTCTCAAAAATATTGCCCACGGCGTCCGCCATTCCCTCAGCCAACTTAAGTGCCACATTGCCCACAAACCCGTCACTTGCAATAACCTGTATGTCCCCGGAAAAGATATCCCCGCCTTCAACGTTTCCTGCGAAATTGACGGGCCCCTTCTCGAACAAGTTATAGGCAACCCTCACCTTTTCATTTCCCTTGCCGCCCTCCTGCCCTATGCTCAGAAGACCTACTCTGGGGTTATCCATATTAAGGAAAGATCGGTAAAAAACCGTCCCCATAATGCCGAAATCAAGGAGATGCCTCGGCCTTGCGTCAACACTGGCCCCTACATCTATCAGTATCACATCACCCCTTGCCCCCGGGAATATCCCGGCCAAACCCGGCCTCTCTATACCCGTCACCTTACCAAGGGTTAGTATGGCCGCCCCTACCGTAGCTCCGGAGTTTCCGGCGCTTACCACGGCGTCTGCCTCACCGTCTTTTACCTTTTTAAAGGAAACACTGATAGAGGCATCCCTTTTCTTGCGAAGAGCTTTTAAGGGGGCTTCATGCATAGCTATAGCCTGGGAACAATGGCAAATCTTTAGGTTTTCTTCCGGGAAATCCTTGCCTTCCAGGCTCTTCAGTATAAGCCCCCTGTCCCCAACCAGTGTGATATTTACCCCGTATTCCGAGGCTGCCCAAAGGGCACCTTCCACTATTTGCCCGGGGGCGTTATCCCCCCCCATTGCATCCAAGGCTATGTTCAGATCAACCCTCTTCCTTTTCAACAATCTTCTTACCCCTGTATGCACCGCAGTTCACGCATACATGATGCGGCAGAACAGGTTCATGGCATTGGGGGCAAAAGGAAACCCTGGCCATCTTCAGATGATGATGCGATCTCCTCATATCCCTTCTTGAACTCGATTTTTTCTTTTTTGGTACAGGCATAATAAATCCACGCAGGTTATTAAAATTATTTAAATTATTTATCAGATACCCGCAAAATTTTTAAAATTTTGCAGCCATTAACAACCGACCCCTAAATTTAGTTTCTTTACCTTACTAAATTATTAATTGTCAAACCTATTTTCTTTCCTCTTCTTTATAAAATTCTATTGCCCTTTTTCATTTTATTGATAATTAAGACCTGTTTTTTATACGTAGCGTGCTTTTTTGTCAAGAAAATTTGTGATTTTTATATTTTGTTTTATTTTATGATTTAAGCCTATGATTTAATTTATTTTTTTAGGTTTCAAGGCCCCCTAAGACAGTTCAACCGTTCAATTTTTCCTCAATTCAATCAAAGAAAAAACATTGAATACTTCTTTGTTTCAATTGAAAACACATAAAACAGCCATTATAAAAGTAATTCCACTGGAACAAACTCACGGAACTTTCTCTCGATTTACCACTTTCTAATAAATCAAACCGTAAAACGGATTAAAAGCCGGGAGTATTTAACCCGGATTGTGCAGCAGGCCTCGTAGCGAAAGTTGAAAAATCCAAACGAAACGCGAATTTGGAGCAATTTTGAACCGCAGGCATATTCATAAATGTGTTGAGGATCAAAATTGCGAAAAGAGTGTTGCAGCAAGGTTTTTCAGGCCGCAGCAGTTGGCTGCTGCACAATCCGGGTTCAAGACGGGGCTTTTAAAAAACAATTATTTCGGCTTTTGTAGTTTTACTGAAAGGCGGGATTAGATGGAGGCAAACATGAAAAAAACAATAATAATTTTCCTGATTTTTTTATTTTTACCCGGGATCTTGTATGCCCGAAATGAGGATGAGCCGGTGATAAAAATGGAAGAGGTGGTAGTAACCGGCACCAGATACCAGCAGAGACTGGAGAAGATACCAGCCCATGTTTCTGTCATAACATCAAAACAGATCCAAGAAATCGGTGCTCAATCCGTACCAGATGCACTACGCAGCATGGGAGGTATCCTTGTAAGGGATTTGAGCGGCAACGGGAACAACCAGATGGTGGACATGGGCGGATTCGGGGAAACCGCGGACCGGCATGTGGCGGTAATGGTAAACGGAAGAAGGGTTAATCCCATAGATCAATCAGGTATCAGGTGGACAACCATCCCTATAGAAAACATAGAGAGAATCGAGATACTTCACGGATCCGGTTCCGTTCTTTACGGTGATAATGCCGTGGGAGGGGTGATCAATATTATTACAAGAGACTGGGAAAGAGAAATCCACCTGAGTTCAGAGGTTTCCCGTGGAAATCTGGATTCAAGGAAGGGACAGGCTTCAGTGAGTTTCGGAAAAGAGAGGTTTGGTGTTTACGCCGGGATCAACAAATACAAGACAGACGGATACAGGGAGAGGTCCGAATCAGATCGTTACAATCTTTACTCCAAAATTAGGTACGATGCACTGGACAATGTCTCTGTTTTTTTCGAGACAAGCACAGGAGAGGCCTCCTACGAACTCCCGGGATCTCTTACCGAGGCACAGAGGGACGCCGACCGGGAACAGTCCGTCAACCCAAGTGACCAGGGGAAGGACAAGGTATCATACTTTGTATACGGCATGGAGGCAGACTGGGGTAAAAGAGGATTCTGGAACCTAAGACTTAGCCATCGGGAAGAAGATCGTTCCAGTGATATGGCCTCCTGGTTCAACTACATGGATTTCGATATTACCACAAAGGGCCTGACAACCCAGTATATCCTTGAAAGTCCGTTGGCGGGTTCCAAAAACCGGCTTACCATGGGAGCAGACGCATACAAGACGGATTACGAGTCCTGGGGCGGATTCTTCAAGGGTGCCAAAACAAATCATTTCGACCACTGCAGAAAGACCGCCAGTCTCTATGCACAGGATGAATTTAATATTACTGATTCCCTCCTTCTTAACACCGGGGCCAGATATGAAGGGCCGGATACGGATCTGAACGCCAGTGTGGCAGGTACCCTTACCAGGGCGGAATTCGATGAGTCCGAATGGGCATGGAATGTGGGTCTGGCCTATTCCTTCAGGCCCCAATCAAAGGTATACGCACGCATCTACCGCTCATACAGGTATCCGGTAGTGGATGAATATACCAATTTATTTACCGGTGCTGTTAATACATCCCTCGAGCAGGAGACATCCATGGGGTACGAGGCCGGGCTCAGACTCTCCCTTGCCGACTGTCTTGTATTCGACTTGAGGGGTTACAGGCTTGATGTGGATAATGAGATCACCTGGAACAATTTAACCAATCAGAACGAAAACCTGGATGCCACAAGACATATAGGGGGAGAAATCGAACTCAGGTACAACCCCCTTTCTTATCTTTCCTTCTACTGCAATGCAGGGTATACTGATGCCCGGCATACAAAAGGAGATTACGACGGAAAGCAGGTTCCCCTTATCCCTGAATGGAAGGGAAACGGGGGCATGGAGTTAAACCTGGAATCCGGTCTGAAGTGCAGGCTTCAACTTAACTATATTGGTGAAAGGTATTTCGGAAACGATTATTCTAACACCCAGAAAGAGATGGATGGCTATCAAACAGTGGATATTTATGCCTCCTATAATTACAGATTCCTGGAATTCTTCCTTAATGCCTCCAACATTTTCGGAGAGGAATACTCGGATTTTGGATTTTATAATTCATGGAGCAAAACATTTAATTATTACCCCATGCCGGAGGCGGTATATTTTGGAGGAGTGAGGATAAATTTTTGATTCGGATTTCAAAATGAAAAATATAATATTCATAACAGGTGGCTGCAAAAGCGGTAAAAGCAGTTTTGCCCTGGATTACGCAAACAGGCGCTTCCGGAAAAAGGCGTTTCTCGCCACCAGCCGTGTACTTGACCGTGAAATGGAGGAAAGGGTAAAAAGGCATGTCAGGGAAAGGGATCCGGACTGGATAACCGTGGAGGAACCCGAAAAGGTTTCCGGGGCCCTGCGCTCCCTCAGCCCTGAGATAGAGGTAGTCCTGATAGACTGTATTACCATGTGGGTAAACAACCTTCTTATGAAAGAAGGCACAGCTGAGAATATAATGGAATTGACGGAAAATCTAATGGAGTCCATGGAACAAATTCCCCAATCCGTGCTGGTTGTCTCAAACGAGGTGGGAGCGGGTATCGTTCCGGAAAACCAGCTTGCAAGGTCCTTTCGGGACCTTGTGGGCCTGGTGAACCAGCAAATTGCCGCCCGATCAAGTACCGTTGTTCTAACCATTGCAGGAATTCCCCATGCAATAAAAGGTTCCCTCAGCTGAAAGGCAAGGAGAAAAGCACATGAATATTTCCGATATAGTAGCAGGCATACAGGGGGTCAGCGAAGAATTCTTGAACAAGGCCAAAGACCTCACCGCCCAGCTGGTAATGCCTTCAAGGGCACTGGGGGAAATCCATATCATAGGAGAGCGGCTTTGCGGTATCAGGAGGACATTAAGGCCTTCCGTTAACAAAAAGGTATTCCTGGTTATGGCGGGTGACCACGGCATAGCGGGCTCCGGGGTTAGCGCCTATCCCCAGTCTGTAACCGGCGAAATGGTAAAGACCTTTTTAAAGGGGGGAGCCGGTATAAACGTACTGGCTCGCCAGCTGAGGGCCCAGGTTGTGGTAATGGATGCTGGAATTATCCCCGATATACCAGACCGGTTTTCCGAGGGGGGACGCCTGGTTTCCAGAAAGATAGCCAGGGGAACCGGGGACTTCAGCAAGGGACCTGCCATGACCAGGGAACAGGCGATTTCTTCCATTTTTAACGGCTATCTGCTGGCCATGGAAATCTTTGAACAAGGGGCGGAAATAATAGGGACCGGGGACATGGGCATAGGAAATACATCCCCGTCCAGCGCCATAGGTGCGGTAATTACCGGCGCACCTGTAGAAAAAATGACCGGGAAGGGAACAGGGGTAAATGAGCAAGGGCTAAGCAGAAAATGCGCTACCATAAAACAGGGACTGGAAATAAATAATCCTGATGCCGCAGACCCCCTGGATGTACTTTCCAAGTTAGGCGGCTTCGAGATAGGGGCTATTGCAGGCGCCATCCTGGCCGCGGCCTCGGTTGAAAGACCCGTTGTAATAGACGGTTTCATATCCGGGGCCGGTGCGCTTATAGCTCATGGGCTCTGCCCTGATGTCACGGATTATATTTTTGCAGGCCATCAATCCGCTGAGCAGGGCCACCAAGTCATGCTTCGGCATCTCGGCCTTTCTCCCATAGTTAACCTGGGAATGCGCCTGGGTGAGGGAACCGGTGCGGCCCTGGCAATGCATATCATAGAGGCGGCAGCCCGAATATTAGGAGAAATGGCCACCTTTGAGGAAGCCGGGGTCAGCAGGGAATGAAATGAAGCACTTTATCTGTGCATTGCAGTTTCTTACCATACTTCCCCTGGGGAAGGAACGTGAAATTCAAGCTCGAAGAATCGTGCCCCTGTTTCCCCTCGCAGGCCTTGTTATCGGCCTTTTTGTCTGCCTGGGCGACTACTTGTTTTCACTGGCCTGGCCCAGGGATATTGTTTCCCTGCTGGATGTCCTGATCCTTGCATTAATTTCAGGGGGCCTTCACCTGGACGGGCTAGGCGACACTGCAGACGGGCTGCTAAGCCACAGGTCCCGCGAAAGGGCCCTGGAAATAATGAGGGACAGCAGGCTTGGCGTTATGGGGATCCTGGCAATTTTTTTCGTGTTGTGCATGAAATGGGCTGGAATAAACCACTTGTCCGAACACAGAATGGCTTACCTCTTAATAATACCGGCCTACTCCAGGGGCTCATTGATGTTCGGAATCAAGTTCCTTAGATACGGAAGAACCCAGGGAGGCATGGGCACCGAATTCTTCTCCGAAAAACCTCCAATTGTTTACCTGCTCATTTCCATGCTTTTTCCCGTGTTTCTTTCCGGCTGGCTGGGGTTCGCTGCATTGTGGTTCAATGGATTGTTTATGGCGCTTACTGCGTCTATATTATTGTGTTACCGGCAAAAAACAGGCTTTGTTACAGGGGATATGCTGGGGGCAATGGCAGAGATGGAGGAGGCGGCACTGTTTTTGGCAGCATCTATAGGGAGCTGCGCATGATCCGGGGACACGGCGGAAATATATATGACCTGGCAACAGAGATTGGATGTCTTCCGGAGGATATTATCGATATGAGCAGCAACACCAATCCCCTGGGCATCCTACCTGTGCTGATGGAATATTTGCACGCCCGCCTGGAGGAAATCAAGGTTCATCCTGAACCCGATGCCAGAGGACTTTCGAATTACTTTGCCCGGCATTACCGCCTGTCACCGGACCAGGTGCTCACTGGAAACGGGACTACCCAGTTCATATTTGATTCACCCAGGGCCTTGAACCCGAGACAGGTGCTTATACTTGGACCTACCTATTCGGACTACGCGGATTCGTGCGAGGTCAACGGAATAAAATACAGCTTCCTTATTGCAAAAGAGGAAAACCTTTTTCAACCCGATATAGAGGATGTTAAAGACCGGCTTTCAGGAAACGACCTGGTTTTTATATGTAACTCCAACAATCCTACAGGATCCTTGATACCCAAAAATGCCTTGCTTGAATTGTGCAGCTCTTGCCCGGAAACTATCTTTATCATTGATGAATCCTACTTGCCCTTTTCCCGGGATTACGACCAGACCACTATGATACACTCCGGGCTTCCCAACCTGGTGGTGCTGCATTCCTTTTCCAAGGTCTTTCATATACCCGGTCTAAGGTTGGGATTTTTGATCGCCTCACCTGAATACGTGGAAAAGTTCAGGCAAGTTTATGAACCGTGGTGTGTTAACTCCCTGGCCCAGGTTGCAGGGCGCTTCCTGCTTGAAAAAGCCAGCGTTCAAGAGGAATTCCTGGGGCAAACCCGGGAATTTGTCGCTGAAGAAACAAGCAACTTCAAAAAAAGGTTGGGGCGTATCCTGTGTCTTGATGTTTTTCCGAGTCATGCCCCGTTTATGCTGATAAAAATCAAGGAAGGCCTTGATTCCGCCGGACTTTGCTCAAGGATGGCGCAAAACCGAATATTGATAAGGGACTGCGTAAACTTCAGAGGTCTTTCCAGCCGTTTTGTAAGGATTTCACTTAGAACCCCGGAGATAAACGCCATGGCAGCAGAAAAACTCTGCGGGATATTTGCGTGAAAATGGAACTCGTTTATGTATGGTTCATATTACCTTCTGCATTTTCGCTGGACCTGGTCCTCGGGGACCCATTACGTTTACCCCATCCCATAAGGTTAATGGGAAGGTGGATTCAGAAATGGGAACCCTCTTTCAGGATCAGTGCTATTGGACTAACCCTTTCCGGCTGCATGTTCGCAATATGCCTTGTTGCGGGAACCCTGTTATCTGCCTGCCTGATACTGTATATCGCAAAATCCCTTAATCTTTATCTTTATATTATTTGCCAGATCGTTATTGTCTATTATTCCATCTCTGTAAAATCCCTGAGGTCGGCGGGTATGGAGATATACAGGGACCTGAAAGAGGGAAGCCTCGAGGGTGCGAGATACAAATTATCCAGGATCGTAGGCAGGGATGTAAATTCCCTTGACTCTCAGGGAACAGCAAGGGGCGCAGTGGAAAGCATCGGCGAAAACCTGGTGGACGGAGTGATCTCACCCCTTTTTTATGCAGCAATCGGTGGTGCCCCTTTGTGTATCGCATATAAGATGATAAACACCCTTGACTCCATGATCGGCTACAGAAATGAAAGGTATGAAAAGTTCGGGAAATGTGCCGCGCGCATAGACGATATAGCTAATTTCATACCTGCCAGGCTATCGGTTCCAATTATTACAGTGGCGGCTTTTATCCTTGGCCACAGGCCCAGGAAGAATTCGTTTTCCGTGCCAAAACAGGCAGGGAATCATTCCAGCCCCAATGCCGGATTTCCTGAAACGGCATTTTCCATGGCCCTTAAAATCAAATTAGGCGGTCCCAATTATTACGAAGGAAGGTTGGTGGAAAAACCCTTTATTGGCCCTGAATTTCCAGATCCCTCTGCGGAACACATCAGGCAGGCATGTAACCTCATGTTACTTTCCTCATTTATCTTTTTCCTACCCTCTTGGCTCTATTCCATAACCATGGGGGTATTTATCTGAACTTTTCTTTCCTAATAAGAAAACCCCAGGGTAAACAAGACAACTTCTTTGTCCTCGGCCAGGGAAAACTTAAACCGGGTATTTTCCTTTAGATAATTTAGAAAATTTTCCCTCTGGTTCCGATTATACTTGTGTGCGCTGCTGACAGCACTATAAATATTTCCGGAATAAAGCCCGAGTTCCACAAAGGTGATTATTCCACCAAGGGCACCCATGTCCTCGTCAAACGCCTCAAAGGCAGCATATATCATGGCACCGTTAAGAAGAAAAGACACAAGGGCGTCCCTTTTCCTGCCGCAATACAAATGCCCTGCCCCGGGGATTATGGCGAGTGCCCCAGCTAGGGTGGGATCTTTTTTCTTCAAAGGTGTCTGTCGGCTTACCTCCTTTAGAATCCTTCCTATTTGGAAACCTTCCCGGTTTCGAGAGGAAACGCCTTCAAAGGAATCAACTGCCTTGTCCCACATTCCCATCTCCATATAGACCCAGGCCTTCTGGTAATAGCACCTGTCCAGCATTTCTTCATCGCCGCATATGGTCATCAGATCTTTAAGGGCTTTAATGGCCATATCGTAATTTTTGAGTCCCAGGTATGCCCTGCTTATCCCCAGGTAGGATTCCAGTGAATATTTTGTATCCCTGTATTTCTCTATGACCCTGTTAAATGCCTGGATGGCCTGCTTATACCTTTCACCCTTGAGATAGGAAAGGGCAATCTTATACCTTGCGAGCTCTATTTTCCCGGCCCCCGGGAAAAAATAGATGTACCTTTTGAATTCCCCTACGGCCCTGTAATAATCCCCTTTTTCAAAGTAATGTTCTGCGAACTGAAATTGGTCCTCAGGGGTTAAGGTAATCCGAGAACCTGCGCGTGAGGAAAAGGGAAGGAGAAATAAGATCAAAAATATGGCGGCACAGACCTTAATCCTCATCGTACCACCAGAAATCATTATTTTCCAAAGGGTCGAAACATTTGGCTTCTTTGTTAACCAGGATACCCGGAGAAAGTCTCAGTTCATCCCTTCCGCATCTGAGCAGCCGGTCCCATGTCATAATCCAGCCCATAGGTGCACCGTGTTTTTTGAAGCACTGTATGCTGTATTCAGAACAGGTGGGATACATGGGGCAATCGCTGCCGTCAACCGGGGATATGTATTTTTTGTACAGCCCAACAAGAAAACACGACATGCATACATCACTATCCATTTTTTCAGGGGCATCCTTTGATTCCTCACCTGGCCATGGCCCGTTAAAGGAGGAACAAAAGGCGCCGAAAGCCATGCAAAAAACAATCAAAAAAGATAATGCAAAGATTTTTATTCCCTTCCGAAAAAACAAACCATTTACCTATTTCTGGGTTACCCTTAGAATTTCCTCTATGGTGGTTTCTCCGTTAAGCACTTTCAAGGCGCCGTGCTGCCTGAGTGTTCTCATCCCCTGTTTTATCGCCATATTTTTTATGGTATTTGAATCCGAGGTCTTTAATATCAGGTTTTTCAGGTTGTCCTGCATTACCATCATCTCAAATATGCCGGTTCTTCCTTTATACCCGGTATTCAGGCAATCTTCGCAGCCGGTTTCTCGGTATATTTCCTTGCCCTGAAACATTTCCGGGGTTATGCCTACATCCTCCAGGGATTTTTCATACGGGACATACGGGCTCCTGCATGTATTGCAAAGGGTTCTGACCAGCCTCTGGGCCAGTATGGCGATCACCGAGGAGGTTACAAGAAAGGGTTCCACACCCATGTCAATGAGACGGGTTACCGCGCTGGCCGAATCATTTGTATGAAGCGTGGAAAACACCAGGTGGCCGGTAAGGGCGGATTGGATGGCTATTTTTGCTGTTTCCAGGTCCCTGATTTCCCCTACCAGGATTACGTCGGGATCCTGGCGAACAATGGAACGCAGACCCTTGGCAAAAGTTAGATCTATCTTGGGATGAACCTGGATCTGGCCTATTCCCTCGATCTGATATTCTATGGGGTCTTCAATGGTTATTATGTTGACATCGGGTTTGTTTATGGTGCTTAACGCCGCGTAAAGCGTAGTGGTCTTTCCGCTGCCGGTGGGTCCGGTAACCAGTATAATGCCGTGAGAACTCTTTATTATTCTATCGAACTGCCCCAGACCCTGTTCGGCCATCCCCAGGTCGGTAAGCCTGAGCAATACGTTGGTCTTGTCCAGCAGCCTTAGGACCACGCGCTCTCCAAAGGCGGTCGGCAAAGTGGAAACCCTTATGTCCACATTTTTATCCCCTATCCTTATCTCTATCCTTCCATCCTGGGGCAGCCGTTTTTCCGCTATGTTCAATTTTGCCATTACCTTTACCCTGGATGTGAGCCTCGACTGGATATGTTTGGGCGGCGAGTACATGTCGTGGAGGATGCCGTCTACCCTGAACCTTATATTTAACCTGTCTTGATAGGGTTCTATATGTATATCGCTGGCCCCTGCCTTAACCGCCTGGGAAAGCATAAGATTTACCAATTTTATCACCGGGGTGTCACTGGTATCGTCCAGCAGATCCCCTGTTTGTTCAACGGCGGATAATATAGAATCTCCGTTCTCTTCGTGCATATCCTGGATTACTTGCTCAGCGGAGGCGCTGCTCATATCATAAGCAAAATTTATTGCAGAAAGTATAACAGAGTAAGGGGCAAGCACAACCTGTGCAGTACTATGATTCATGGCCATACACAGATCGTCAAGGGCCTGGAACTCCAGGGGATCGTTCAATGCCACAAAAAAACCTTCGGGCAACGCAACCGGCACCATTCTGTATTTTTTCAGGAATTGAATGGGTATTTGTTGAGTAAACCCTATCTCTATTTCATTGGTGGATATCGCAGTCCACAGGGGCAACTCGAAATTGACAGAAAGGGCCTTTAAAAGGTCTTTTTCCTTGATTGTCCCTTTTTGGATCAGAATTTCCCCTATCCTGCCCCCTTTTTCTTCCTGAATCTCCAGGGCCTGGGACATTGCATTATCCGAAAGTCCGCAAATCTCTTTTAAGGTTTCCCCGATCAATCTGTCTGCCATGGCTTACTCCAGTGATTCTTCGACGGGTTTCGGGGCCTTTGCCCCAGGCCTCTTGTAAAGTTTGACCGCACCGCCGTGTACCTTTTCCACCTCTTTTTTCTTTTCCTGAAGTATATCGTTGGCCTCTGAAGGGTTCTCGATAATGTGAGGGGTAAGGAATACGAAAAGGTTGGTCCGGTTTGTGGTTCTGGTAACGGACTTAAAAAACCATCCCAGTCCGGGAATATCCCCTAGACACGGCACCGCGTGTTCTCCCAGCTCCGTGCTTTCCCCTATAATGCCCCCGATGACAACCGTGTTCGCGTCTTTTACAATAGCTGTGGTTTCCGCGGACCTCTTAAGTGTCGTCGGCTTATATTCCTCGGAGCCCTTTTTTAATTTTATAACCTCCTGAAAGATATTCAGCCTAACGAAGCGCTCCTGGTTAATCTGGGGGGTAATCTTAAGGGTGACACCTACATCCTTGTATTCATACGTCTGGTATATTTGTTCCCCGGAGGCATCCTTGGTTAAGTAAGGCACATTTTGCCCTACCGCAATCTTGGCCTCTTCATTGTCGGTGGTCAATATTTGAGGGGTTGATATTATATGCACATCCGAGTCGTTTCTGTATGCCTGAAGCACCGCGCCCAGATTGGGAAAGGCAACGCTTCCGATCTGTATGGCCTCGCCCAGCACCCCCAGGGAAAAGCCCGAGGGCAGAGTCGGTGTCGCGCCGGTTATGCCTTTTAAATTGGAGTAATTTTTTCCGCCTGAGCCGCTGAATAACCCTCCCTTTCTTCCGTGATAGGAGAAGTCCTCCAGGCCCATCCATTCCACTCCGAGTTTGAAATCCTTGTCTGCATTCACCTCCATTATAAGGGCCTCTATATATACCATCATCCTCGGTATATCCAGCTTTTCGATAACCTCCTCCAGTACGGCAAAATCCTCTTTTTTTGCATTAATCACCAGGGAATTGGTTGACTTATCGGCCACAACCTGGACCTCTTTGGAGATGACCGGGGCCTTCCCCTTTTCTTCCTTTTCCGCCTGCTTGGACGGGATGGCCATCAATACCTTGGCAAGCTCCTCGGCATTTGCGTTCTGGAGATAATGAACGTGTATATTCCCCTCTCCCTTGGGGGTTTCCTTGTCCAAAAGCCTTACGAGTTTCTTTACCTTACGGGTATCATCTTCGGATGCCAGCAGGATCAGGCTGTTGGTCCGCTCGTCCGGAACCACCTTGATTCCCGGTTCTACCTGTGCACCCTTTGCGGTTCTTCTGACCTGTCTGGTAAAAACTGTATCCAGGGATTTCGACAGGGTGGACGCGGTTGCGTACTCCAGGGGGATAACGGCTATTTCTTCACCTACGCCTTCTACGTCTATTGCATTTATTATGGTCAGCAGACGTTTTATATTGGAAAGCACATCAGTGATGATCAACATGCCGGTAGGCGGATAGGACACAATCACACTGCTTTTGGAGACCATCGGAGTGAACACTCGTTTCAATTGCTCCGGATCGGCAAATTTCAAGGGTATCACCTGGGTTACCACCCTGTCCCTTGCAGATTTGACTTCCCCTCTCAGCCTGGTTTCTATATCCTTGTGCCTGGCCTCTACAGCAGGAACTATCTTGGTAATCTCCCCGGCCGGCACAACCGTGTATCCGTGTACTTCCAGTACCGATTCAAAGACCTTGTAAGCCTCCTTTATGCTGATCTTGGTCGGAGAAATAACGGTAACCTCGCCTCTTACCGCCTTATCAATTACAAAATTCCTTCCGGTGAGTTCACTTATAAACTTTATAAATACCTTTATGTCCACACCGTCGAAATCTATGGTTACAAACCGATTCTTTTCCGCGGCCCCAGAGGGTTCATGTTTTTTCGCGTCGCCTTTTTTCAGCTTTTGGGCCTTTTCCTCGGCCTGTTTTTTTACAGTGATCTTCTTTGCGGACCCGGGGGCAGGGGCGATCTCCCCGGGCCCTTCCTTGTCACTGACCCCGGAGGGCGTAGCTTCCCTGTCCCCTGCAATTCGCGCCCCGAATACATTGAAACCGGTCGAAAAGACCATGATTCCGGTAAATAATATACCTATGAAATAAGCCCTTATCTTAAATCCCATAAACAGATATCACCAAATTAAAGGTTCAAACTTTTATAAGCTTTTTCCGGGCAATATATTCACCTGCCGGCCCTGATTATTCTCTTAAACTCCGGGAGCTCCCAAAGGTTTTTTAGGTCTCTGTCCCCGGGTGCACATTCCATGATGGATCGGTCCAGGGCAAGCGCCTTTTTCAAGTAAGCCAATCCCTTGTCCGGTTTATGCTGGAGCGCATAGAGACAGGCCAGATTATAATAGGGGTCACCGTAGTCCGGGTTCAAAACAACTGCCTTTTCAAGGCTGGTTCGGGCTTCAAGAAAATTTTTTTGGTGAATATATATAACTCCCAGGTTGTTCAGGGCCTTTACACGTCCGGGGTCCTTTTTCAGTATCTCTTTATATAGCCTTCCGGCGTCCTCCAGTCGCCCGAGTTTATGAAGATTGCGGGCACTACGATAAAGATCGACTTTTTGAACCGGTCTCTTTGGTTCATGATTCGAAATGCCCTCTGGTGGGGCATTGGAATCAAACCACGAACTGCCTGCAAACGCAAGGAAAATGATAAACCCCACAGCAAGGGGCCACCATAGTTTCTCCCTAAGAAAAGGTGTGTTCTCCTTTCCCTCTGAGGAGAAAAGCCCCGCATACTTGATCTTGCGCGAGTCCTTTTCCTTCTGAGCCTTTTTAAGGGCCTCGTGGATGTAGCTCATATTCTATTTTGAAATCTGATACAATAATGCCCGGGTTCTGGGGCCAAAAATTCCGTCGGGCTCAAGCCCGAAATCTTCCTGGAGTCTTGCTACTTGTTGAAGGGTGGCCTTATCGTAGACACCGGTGGTTTTGACCATGTATCCAAGGTTATTCAATGCATTCTGTAAACTAAAGACCCCGGGGCCGGCCATACCCTCGGCCAGGTCCAGGGTCATACCTTTGTTTGGATAAAGCCACAAAACCTCCCCTCCCCAGTGTCTTAGCAGGAACTCCCTGGAAATATTACGATTTTTTCCTCTTAAATCCACTGCCACTGCATCGCCTTTTTGGATTTCACGGATCAAAAGGTAGCGCGGAGAATCTTCTGAAGTTGTACCGGAAATTCGCGCCAGGAAGGGCCTCTTGAAGGTTACATAGTATTCCGGGCCTATTTTCAGGGAAAAAAGTCCCATTTGTACCTTGTCCGGGTCCCCGCCCGGGCCATAGTTGTTGATATAAAGTTCAAAAAGCCTTGCAATACCCTGATTTTTATCAAGATAAAACTTGGTATCCCCTTTTTCTGTTTTACCCTGGGTAATGGTACTCGCCGGGTTACCCCCTGCAAGGGTCAGCAGTTCATGTGCAGGTTTCTTGAATGACCATGCCGCCAGTCCGGCCGTGGCAATCAACAAGGCAAGGAGCAGGGTAACCGGGACAAGCCTTCTCCAGTTGCCTTCTTTTAACTCTGATCCCGCCTCCTTGTGGCCCCGGAGATCTCTAACGGCCCTGGAAATGATCCCGCCTGAAAGTACATGTGTGTTATGGGCGTACCCGATAAGCATGGCCCTGTCACAAACCGCGTTTATCCTCCTGGGATTTCCACGGGAATAGGAATAAATCAGCGTGTACGCCCTTTGGGTGAACCTCGAGTCCTTCCTGCCGCCGGCAACGCTCATACGATGTTCTACATAGCCCTTTAAGTCCCTTTTGTCCAGGGGCGTTAAATGGTAACGCACCGTTATGCGCTCGTTAAGCTGCCTTAAATAAGGCGAGGAAAGCAGCCCGTTTAACTCCGGCTGCCCCACCAGAACGATCTGAATGAGTTTTTCCCTTTCCGTCTCCAGGTTGGAAAGCATGCGGATCTGTTCCAATGCATCGTGGGACAGGTTTTGGGCCTCGTCGATCAGCAGCACGGCATTGCCCCCTTTTGAAAAGTTATCGAGCAAGAAACAATTCAGAGCGTCTATATGATCTTTTTTGCTCTTTGTCTCAGGGGCCGAGTTATATCCGAATTCCTGGCTTATGGTGCTCAGGAGTTCTATATCCGTTATGGATGCATTGAATATCAGGGCCGTCTTGGTAGGCTCCTCCAGGTGAGCCAGGAGAGATCTGCAAAGCGTAGTCTTTCCGGTTCCTATTCCACCGGTGATAGCAATAAAGCCCTTTCTCTCGTTAATTCCGTAAAGCAGGTGGTCAAGGGCCTCTTTGTGGTAACGGCTCAAAAAAAGGTACCTTGGATCCGGTGTAAGGTTGAAAGGGCTTTCCTTAAACCCGAAATAGGATTCGTACATAGATACCCTATCTGAAATTGTAGTTAATTATCCTTTGCTGATTTCCCCTCTTTACCTGAAGATCCAGCTCGGATCCGGATCGGAGGCTGTTGTACATCCTCAGTAAATCACTAGGACCTTTGATAGCTCTTCCATCTATTCCTTGAACCAGGTCCCCGTTTCTCAGGCCCAGCCTTTGAAAGAAGGACCCGGGCTTGATATGGGTGATCAACATCCCTTCAGGCCTCCCGTTTCTGAAATGAGGTCTTATCCTGGCCTGAGCCAGGAGCTGGTGTATGTTTTTTATTGATTCCCGCACCTCGGATCGGCTTACTGTTACACGGTCTCTGCTGCTTGCACTTTCAGGGATTTCTTCCGGCCCCTCCTCCTGCCGGGGGGCTGCCGCCTCTTCTATGGTTAAAATCTCGTTCCGGTCGCCCACCTTAAGGACTACCTTTCCCCTGAGTATCCTCCTGACAGTTGCTCCTTCCACCTCATCCCCCGTCCTGTAAAGATCCTGTTTTCTTTTGCCTGTCTCCTCTATAACCGCGAAACAATCACCCTGATTTCCCAAGACTGTACCCAGGAGGGCCAAATTTAACTCCGTGGGTTTGAGATTTTCTATGTCCTCTTCTTCCTTCTCGGCCGGGGCATTTTTCCGGCTCCAAAAGATATCCCTTTCAGAAATTTCCTTGTAATGGGCCAGGGAAAAACTCCCCCGGCTTTTTATTTCAGGCGGATTTCGAGTTGTTCCGGGCTGGGCTTCAATCCCTGTTAACCGGGTGCAAACGGCCATATAAGACAGGTCAACGGCCAAAAATACAATCACGGCCAGGGCGAGGAGATCAAAAAATACGTAACATACCTTTGACATAACAATGGTTTTCAGGTTAATCGAACTCTCGGCTCTCCGAGCATCCCCCGGATTATAAAATTTGCAGTTCCCTTTTCAAATCTTCTCTTGAAAAGGCTCAAGGTTTTGCCGGGGAATTCATTTTCCCGAAAAAAAGAGGCAAAGGGCTTAAGGCTTCCTTTTAAATCAAGCCTGCTTTCCTGAATGTTTTCCTTGAGTTCTATGGTGCCGGACAATGTGCTTACCAGGAGTGGGCTGTTTAATTTGAAATGCTGGAGGGTTATCCTGCCGTGACCCAGTGCCATTTTCATGTCGATATTATCGAACTTGATGGATTCCAAATTCAAAAAGGGAATTGAGGCCTCCAGATTGCCCCGCCTTAAACTTACATCGGCTTCGCCGGTTGCGCCTTTATTGCTCCCCTTCTTTGCCCCGTATGAAACCGTTCCGGAGAGCATCCCTTCCACCTCTCTCCCTGTAAGGTCTTTCAAGTAATGGAGTGCCTCTACATGTAGATTCCGGATTTCCATTTCCGTAAAAAAGGAAGATCCTTCTTCATCATCCCCAAATGACATATTGCCCTTAATATCTCCTCCGCAGGCCAGGCATTCAAAGGCATACCCGGCCTTTCCCTTTAAAAACGACCAGGGGATTAAATCTATGCAAAGGCTGTCTGTAGTAAATACCCTGGTGCCGGGCTCCTGTTTTAGTGAAAACCCTGCGTTTTCCAGTTTCAGCCCCCAGGGCAGGCACGGTCTTACTTCTTGAACGGAGAGAGACAGGGGGCTCTTCATCCTGTTTACCCTGTATTGTATATAATGTTTTGCTTGTTCGGAGGGAAAGCGAAAATACAAAAATATTCCGGCCAGCAGAATGCAGTAAACCACATAACAAATCCACCTCTTATTTTTGGAAAAAAATTGTCCCATTTTTAAAATTCCAGTACCCGGCCCCTATTCAAATGTCAATACCTGGAGTATGGCATCAAGGGAGCCCGGGTTTTTCTTATTCTTTTTGATGGAAAACCTCTTTATGCTTACGGCATTTTCCGGTGACTCAATCCGGTAAAGGTAATCCACAAGTTTTTGAAGGGTTATTTCCTCTAACTTCATCTCTACCAGTGATTCCTTGTAATTGCCAACCCCCCCGGAAGCAGAGGGCTTCATGTACTTGATGTAGGTTTTGACTCCGGCATCGCCTGCCGCCTTTTCAAGAAAAGAAAACAGGGTAAAGCCCTCATTCCGTCTGGAGAGGACATCCTCGACACCCCGGGACCCCCTGCTGTATTTTTTATATTCGGAGCTAAGGGCTGCTATCTGCCGGAGGCCCCTCTCCTTTGCGCGAATACCCCTTTTAATCCTTGCCCTGGCCTCAAAGAATGGAAAAACAAGGAAATGAAACAAAAAAAACATGCCCGTAAATATTACCGCGGACGAGACAAATAATTTTTCCCGCCTTAAAAGCCTCATTATTTTCTCCGTTTTCTATGTTCCGGCAATTTGCAGTTTTATCTCGAATAAGACATGCTTTCCCGTTCTATCTAAATTGGCCGAATTAATTATGGCCTCCTCAAAATAGGCGGATTTCTCAAGTGCCTTTTTTAGATTATCAACGGTGTTGAACGTGTCTGTCTCCCCCTTGATCTGAACTCCCCCGGGTTCGAATATCATGCGGTCTACCGCTGCATCTATGCTTCGAGGCACCCTTATGGAAATATCCCTTAACAGATCGAGCACCTTTATATTTTTCCCCATCCCCGGAAGGGACACCGAGGATTTCTTCATCTCTTCTATTTTTATAGCCAGCTGCTGTACCGGGGCCTCAATCCTTTTGACCCCGGGAAGGGTCCGGCTAAAGATATGGGTTATTCTTTTATCCAGGGTCTTGTACCTGCCCTTTAGAAAAAAATAATCCATCCCTGCATAAAAGGTCAGCAGGGATATAATTATTGCCAGCAGCACAGCGGCCTTTCTCAACTCCCTTTGTATCCTCTGGTATTTCCTTTTTATCTCGAATTCACCCTTCCGAAAATTGAAACTCCTCCCCTGCTTGGTTTCCCTGAGCGCAAGGGCGAGGGCCTTATCCATGGTCTCCGGGCTCCATGAACGGGCGAGGTCTTCCCCCATGCAAACTCCTCTTTGTCCTGCCAGATCGATCCTTTCCACAGGCAGACCAAAAAAACGTTTCAGGAGGACATCCGCATCCGGATGAAGGCTCCCGCTGCCCGTAATAAACACCTTTTCCGGGCTAAGGGTATTTTTTTCCAGATATTTAAACGCACGAATGGTATTCAGGATTTCCCTGCACAATTTTTGGAAAGGGTAGCCGGAATTTCCCGCCTTTTCCTCATATATCGGAAGTGACCGAACAAGACTTATGCGCCTTTCACGGAAGGCAATCAAAGTGCATTTTCTTGGCCCTATATCCAAAAAAAGCCCGGTTTCCGTTATATCATCCCGGCTCAACAGGCAGGAGACCAGGGCCACACCCTCCACATCCAGTATTTCCGGCTCAAGTCCGTGTCTTTGCAAGGTTTCCAGGTACCAGGAGATATATTCCTTTTTTATTGAGAGGGCCAGGATACCGGTCTGCTCAAATTCACCGGTTATATTAAAGTCTATTGCAACATCATCTACGGAAAAGGGGAGCATATTATCCAGCTCAAAGGATATGACCTGCCTTATCTTTTTTATATCCCTGAAAGGAAGCCTTATATTTCTATAAGATATCTTTTCTCCGGGAACGGAACATACGCATGTGTCCGCCTGCAGGAGTCCCTCTCTGCCGAGGTCTTCAAGGGCCTGGGCCAGGCCGCCGGGTTCCTGTATCGGAGCAGTAGAGAAGCGGGTTATATGGTAGCCCTTGAATCTGCTCTGCACCAGCACACCTGTAACCGAATCACTTTTGATGTCAATCCCGAGTATTTTTCCCGGCATTATTCTTCCATTTCTTCGTTAAGGAACCAGCATAATAAACCAAACCGAGAATTATTCTATGTTCCATGAAAGTATGAGGATTTCATCCTCCCCTCTTTTTACCTCAACCTTGATCACCCTGTTCAGGCTCCCCCTCTTTCCTTTGGAGGTAATTTCAAAAAACCTGCTGGACGTGGCAAGCAGTGCTTCCGGGATATTTACCCCCCCCATGCCCACCACATTTTTATACCAGTTAATATCCGAGATTTCCCTGTCCTGGTCTTTTCTGTAATCTGCCATATCCTGGGCCCTTTCCCGGTCTATATCCTCTGAAAGGGATCTAAGCACCAAGGGGTCGGCGGTATTGATGTTTATCTTGCCATCATCTCCCCGGGCGGTCAAATAATTTGATATGCCGTGTCTTTCAGAGGTGCCATAAAACAGCTCCTTGGTAATGCCCCTTACCAGAAGTAATTCCTCTTTAAATTCCAAGGGGGCATTTTTACAGACATAGGGATCATCAAGTGACATATAATAGGATTCTTCCGCCCCGAACTGGGTCACCTCGTCATCGGGATCTATCCAGTCCTTAATTGCATCCACGATATTTTCCGCTTCCTCTGCATCAAGGCCAAACTCCGGTAATTTCAATAATCTCAAGAGAATTTCCTTCCTTACAGCATCATACTCTCCCTGCTCGTCAACCAGGCGGTTAACCTGTATCCGGCCCGAAAGGTCTTGTATATTAAGCAGCAGGCTGCCTTTGTCAAACAGGGCGGAGATCTCCCCGGAAAGGAGCTCTTTGTCGGCCCAGATTTCCCTGAGGCTGTCCTTGCTATTGGAAGACCTGTCCTCCTCAAGTATGGCCAAGGCAGCGTTTATACCCGACTTTGCAATCCAGCGTACCTGAATGCCTTCACTCAGGTTTCGCGCCTCATTCAGCCTGGATTGAGTCGATTTACTGAACCAAAGGGTCAAGGCCACTATCAAGCTAACCACCAATACGGTCAAAATCAGGGCCATTCCGGTTTTATCTCTGAGCCGCCTAATCATTTCTCTGCTGCGCGCACGGAACTGCTACCTTAGTTGTGAACTTTACGGGGTTTTCATGGTCCAAGGGGTTTTCGAATTCCAAGGCAACGAAGATCATCCCGGGAATCTCCTTCCCCCTGGTTTGGGTTAAGGAATCCCAGGATTGAAATATTCCGCCCTTTTGATCATAATACTTGAAATCCACTGCTGCCAGCCCTTCGCAGAGCACGAGACCTTTATCTTCAATATCGCCGGATAGGGTTCCGTGGATAAACGGACTGTCCTTTCGATAGAGTATCAGGCCTTCACCTTCAGAGGCCTCCTCGGTGAGATAACTTATCACAGTTGCACCGGTATTCCGGCCACGGCCTCCCAGGTCTATATGTGCGGTGGAGGCAAACCTAAGCCCGTCGGCGGCCCTTCCGTTAACCTCCCTGTCCTCCCCGATAAACATGTAGTCCTCGTTCCGGTCTTGATTTGATTCATCCGAATCCCCGTACACGGGAAAATAGGTGGATTCAAGATCCTCTGCCATCCTTTCCATGGCGATGCTTGCCATAGTACAAATCTCCGCCTGACATTCGGTCTGGTCTATAACTCGGTAGGTACCGGTGTAGGATGAATAGATTGTGGCAAGAATAACCGCGAGTATGGATATAGAAATAAGGATCTCCAGCAAGGTAAAACCTTTTAGGTCTCCGGGCTTGATTGCGACCTCCCCTTTATTCATTTGACGGCAAAAAACGGTAGTTCCTCAGCCTGTATTGGTATTCCCCATTGTTTCCATAGTAGATGGTCAAATCTATCCGCACCAGACGCCCGGACAGACCTTTTGAAACGGAAAATCCGGGATCCTCGACGGTCTGTTCCCATCTATAACCCGAAAAATCCTCTCCAAAATCGCCGTAACCTGATTCCAGGTCCTGGGGATTCGTCTTCTCCACCTCCGACATCATACCCTGTGCCAGAAGGCAGGCATTTGTATCGAATTTAGCCTCATTGGCAAAGGAGATACTCTGGGATTGAGATCCGAAAACAGCCACAAGCACGGTTGCTATAATGGCCAGGGATATCATTACCTCCAGCATCGTAAAGCCATATGTGTCTTTAAGGTTCGCTGACATGCCTTTCAAAGTGGACACTACATTTGACCCCCGATATCTAAGTAGTCTTTGTATATCTTTGTTTTCCTCATAAAAGGGCTTATTTCCAGGCTCAATTCCTTTCCGTCACTGGATTCAAGATGGATAACTGTATGCTGGACATAGCCCCTTTTGGTAAAATGTATAGCCCCTTGTCCGCGGGCAACCTTGCCTTGGTGCCCGGACCAAACATCCAAAATGCTTAAATCCGGCGGCATCTGTAAAACATCCACACCCTCCCTTTCATCTTCTTTGCCGGATAATGACTTGATCCAAAATCTGCCGGATTCTATATCAAAATATAAGTTGAATGATCTCCCCTCACGAATTGCTCTATGCCTGAGCCCTTTTACCAGCCCCATAATTTTTCTGGTAGAGGAGTTGAGCTCATCCGTGAACAGGGCGTTCCTGAGACTGGGCAATCCAATAGAGAGCATAAGCCCGATAAGGGTGATGACCAGCACCAATTCTATTAATGTGAAGCCTCTCTTTTCGAATACCAAGGCTCTACTCCAGCTCCCAGCTGTTTATATCCTGGTCTTTACCTTCTCCTCCGGGTTCTCCGTCACTGCCGTATGAGATGATATCAAATTCCCAGTGGAGTCCCGGGCAAAGATAAACATATTCATTTTCCCAGGGGTCCTTGGGCACCTTTCCCTTTTCCAGATAGCCTCCCTCCCTCCAAGATTTGGGAAGCCTTCCCACGGAAGGCGGTTCCACAAGGGCCTGAAGTCCTTGCTCGGTGGAGGGATAATATCCGTTATCCAGCCTGTAAAGCTTAAGGGCGGCCTCCAGGCTGGAAATCTGGATCTTGGCCTTAGTGCGCTTGGCCTTTTCCGGCTCTCCCATTATCCTCACACCAACATAAGTGGCCAATATGCTCAGGATAACGACCACTACCATTATTTCTATAAGGGTAAATCCGCTTTCTCTTGATACGGTGTTTTTCATGCTTATTTTTTCCATGGGGGTTTATCGAATCATTTGGCTCATCTCAAATATGGGCAGCAGTATGGAGACCACGATAAATGCTATTATTAAGCCCATAATCAATATCATAACCGGCTCCATCATTGAGGTCAGGGCCATAACATTAGACTCTGTCTCCGTCTCATAGAAATCCGCGGTCTTGTTCAGCATGTTCTCCAGATTACCCGAATGCTCTCCCACGGATATCATCTGCACTACCATAGGCGGAAACCACCTGCTGCTGGAAAGGGAATCCGCCATGCTCTTACCCGCCTGAATCTCTTCCACGGATTTGTCGACTACCTCGGCAATCAGTACGTTGTTTACGATATTTCTTACAATTTTCAGGGAAGATAAAAGGGAAACTCCGCTACGAATCAGGCTGCCAAGGGTTCTGGCGAATCGAGCAAGGGCGATCTTCTGGGTAATGGGGCCGAAAATGGGAATACGAAGCCTGAACTCGTCCCAAAGGTGCCTCCCCCCGGGCCTCTTGATTATTTGCCTTATTACCATAATAATACCCAAAAGTGCAATGAATATGGCCCACCAGAAGGACTTCAAAAAATTACTTATACCTATTAGTATTATTGTGGGCAGGGGCAGGGTTTCCTCCATCTCAACGAATATCCTTGTTATGCCGGGCACGATGAATGTGATCAGAAAGAACAGCACGCCCGCTCCTATTACTGACATGAAAATCGGGTAGACCAAGGCCGCTTTGAAACGGCCTTTAAGGGCCTCCTGATGTTCCCCGAATTCCGCAAGACGTTCAAGCACAACATCAAGGGAGCCTGATTCTTCCCCGGCCCTGACCATGTTAATATATACCTCCGAAAACAATTTGGGGTGTTCGGATAAGGAGAAGGCAAGACTGTTTCCCTGGTTAACGGACTCCTTTATTTGGGCAAGTGACCTTTTCAAGGCAGAACCGGTATTCTGGCTTAAAAGTGAATCCAGGGATGCTACCAGAGGCACCCCCGCTCCAAGCAAGGTAGATAGCTGTCTGGTAGCTGCGTATACCTCGCCCGGACTTACCCTGCGCAAGGAAAAAAAGTGCGATGAAAGAACGGAAAACCCGGTTTTGAGCTTAGAGGTAGTTTCTTTTATTTCAACCGGAAACATACCGGTGCCTCTTAGCTTGTGACGTGCAGCTACCGGGCTGTCCGCATCCAGGATTCCCTTCCTGGTTTTTCCGGAGCTGTCAAGCGCTCTATATTCGTATACAGGCATTATTTTTTGTATTCTCAAAAAAGAGGGTGCTTAGAAAAGATGTTAACAATGCCGGTATTTTATGTCAACATATCATGCTAAATTGAGGTGGTGGTATTTTTCTTTGAGACCTGGCATAACTCATATTTCTTAAAGATGATGGTGCTTTTCTTCTGTTCCCGCCGGGGCGGAGGTCCTCTGGGCCGGAGTCCGGGTCTCCCGGGCTGGTCTTTTTGCTGGTTGCTGGATACTGGTTACTGGCCGCTCGATGCCGGGAAGACAAAAAGAAGGTGTTTCTTGTAAAACCAGCATCCAGGAACCAGAGGCAAGAGACCAGTATCTGGTAAGCCACGAAAAGACAGCGCCCTCCCGAGTGCCACCCTCTTTTTTGAAACACAAAACATGTCATGTTCGTCGGGCAGGCGAGGAGGATCACTCTTCCCCGCCCCCCACAGATCCGGACGTGCGCAACTCGCGCATCCGGCTCCTTGCATCATGGGCTCGCTGCATGACTTTCTCCGCTACCCTTTGAAGTTTCGTTGAGATGTCCTTGGGTCTCGATGTACCCGCCATCTTTCCCTTCAAAGATTCCATGATGCAGTATCCCCTTTCCTCCCCGGGGTCCCTTCAGGCAGGTTCCCCTGACACCGCTCAACACTCGGTTCCGGCTGCCGGCACGCTTGGCCGGGCGGGATTGGTTACCCGCAAGGTTGCTATGGCGGGTTTCAAGGTTACTTATTATCTATTCCCCTGCCCCGGGCTTCGCCTGGCGCACTGCAAGGGTTTCTCCTTGTAACAACCAATTTTTATAGAATTCCGGGCGCGGCCAGTAAGGTAGGGAACCGGGCTTTCATCTCTTTTCCTCTAATTCTGAAAGGCCCTGTACTTGCCTGAGGATGCCATCCCTTAACTTTGGATTTTTAATTCTTCGGAAATATTTTAGCAGTTTGGTCTCTTCCCTGTTCCGGTGTTTATATGGTTTTTCGGGCTCGGTTTCCAGGGAATATCTCAAGGGAAGGTCCGAAACCCGGGGAGAAAGTTCCTCGGCCTGAAAAAATGAGGTAATATCCATACCCAAGGCATCGGAGACCTGTTGAAGCCGCGTTACAGAAATCCTGGTGATCCCTTTTTCATACTTTTGAATCTGCTGAAAGGATACACCAACCCTCTCGGCCAGTTCAATCTGGGAAATGCCCCATTGCTTTCTTATCTCTTGGATCCTTTGCCCTATCTTTTTGTTTATCAATATGTATTTGTAATCCTCCTTGAATCCGTTGAGCTCCTATCCCATATAATCGTAGAAAAGTCTATCAACTGTTGATTGTATTTATCACTTGATTTCTATATATTAACAGTTGTATTTATAGATAAAAAATCAAAAAGCCAAAGGAGTTTCCATGAAAAAGAGGAGGATTCTCGTTGCAGATGATGAGAGACATTTAAGGAAATTGCTGGCCGAGGTACTCAGGCTCCTTAACTACGATGTGGATACTGTAGAAGACGGCCTGGGGGCATTGGAAGAGATCCATAAAAGATCATATGACTTGATTATAACCGATTATATGATGCCGGGAATGAACGGACTCGAATTGACAAAAAAAATAAAGGCAAGGTATCCCTCCATTCCCGTTCTTGTCATCACCGGAAACGGCCCTGTTGCAACCCTTTTGAAAAGCGGGGCATCCAAATGCCTTAGAAAGCCCTTCGATTTGTTTGAGCTAAAAAAAACGGTAAATTCTCTCCTTTAACCCGGATTATGTATTATACATCTCACCAACCCTTCCCCAGCTTCCAAAAGGGAGATCACGGGCATCTCTTTTTTTTAAACTAACTAATCATCCTTTGCATGATCTTTCCAGGTGCTCCCGGCGGGCGGGGAGGCCTCAGGATATGCTATCCGTATAACCAGGAATTTTCATAGTGCATCTCTGCCTATCGCCCGCCTTGTATTCGAAGCATAGGCCTAATACAGATAAGGGTTCTTCTCCGTTTAAAAATAAGAGGCACCCGCACTCGCCCCCGGGAAGTTAATCCGGAATGTTTATAAAAGGAGACAATATGTTTTCTAACCTGGAACCTTGAACCTGGAACCTGTGTACAGTAGATATTGCCTTGAGGAAATGGGCGGGGCTTTTCTCCTATTCCGAGTCTCCCGGGCAGGGACTTAGGTTTCTGAAATATGAAAGGTTATTTATCCCGTGCAGCCCTGAGGAAAAGAAAAACCGTTGCACCGCCCAGAACAACATCCGGTAACCACATGGAGATGGTTGGATTTAATGTACCCACCTCCCCGAGGCTCTCCGCAGCAGAAAGCATTATATAATAAAAGGTAAATACAATTATACTCAGGGCCACTCCCCATGACCTCCCTCTTTCTTTCATCATAAGGCCGAGGGGCACCCCCATAATACCCAGGATAAGGCAGGCCAAAGGGATGGAAAACTTTCGCTGAAGCTCTACAGCCAAGAGGCTATATTTAACCGTACCCTTTTTTGTCTCGCTCAACCGGTCCCTGAGTTCGGCTATGGACATCTCCTTTTTTCCCTTTCTTCTGGATGAAAATTTGCTGGCTATATCCGAGATGTCTATATTCAGGTTATAGGACTTAAACCGCAGCAGGCTGGAAGATTCCAGGTCCTTGTCCACCCTGGTAACAGAACCATCCTTGAGATGCAGATTGAGGATCATCTTTTCCTTATTCGAATGTATATTGCCTTTTTGAGCAGTAATGGCATTGGAAAGCCCGGGTTGCCTATCATCAAATATAAATACGCCTTTCATTGTCTTGTCGGAAGGCGATACCCGGTTGGCGTACAAAACTATGCCCGGGATGTTATTGTTGAAAACCCCTTGTTTTATTCCTATGCTCGTATTTGACCTTGCGGTCTCGAAAAGGACCCTGGAAAGGGAATCGTTTCCCATGGGCACGAGATATATCGATATAAAGCTTGCAAGAAAACAGCATATCACTGAAAAGATTGCCACAGGGGGCATAAGCTGATAGAGGCTCACTCCGGATGACTTAAGGGCAATTGTCTCATTGTCTTCGTTTAGCCTGGAAAAGGCTATCAAAGAGGCCAGGAGAGTTGCCATCGGCAAGGTGTAAAAAAGCACATAAGGCATGGTATAAACCGTTATCATAAGCACCTGGTAAATGCCTATGCCGTGGTTTACCATCCATTCCGTCATTTTCAATATCCTTCCGGCGAGGACCAGGAATGTAAACACAAGGAGGCTTACAATAAAATTGGGAACCATCTCCTTGAATATATATATGTTGATAATCCTTTTCATTTCTTATTAATCCTGCAGAAGTCTAAATACAGAAAATTCCAATGGGTAAAAAATTAGTGTAAATCCCGGCTAATGTCAATGCACGGCTTTCTCATAATTTGCACTGTTGTTTGGATCTGTTTATCTTGACCTAAGGATTGTATTTCCTTATACTTCCTCATTCGCAGATATATATTTTGGAAATTAAAATAAAATGATATTGATCATAGACTTCGGCTCCCAGTATAATCAGCTTATAGCCAGGTCCGTAAGGGCGCAACAGGTTTATTGCCAGATAGAACCCCCGGGAAAAGCGCTTGAAAAGGCCAAATCCCTTAAACCCAAGGGGATAATCCTGTCCGGAGGGCCTGCAAGTATCTACCAAGAGAACAGCCCCCGGCTTGATCCTCAAATATTGGCGCTGAACATACCGGTGCTGGGCATATGTTACGGTATGCATTATATGCTCCATTCCCTGGGTGGGAAGGTACAGAGTGCAGTCAAGAGGGAATACGGCATGGCCCAGCTGAAGATACTTTCATCCAGCGATATCTTTCACGGGGTCTCAAAAAATACCCATTGCTGGATGAGCCACGGGGATTCCGCCTTCGGCCTGCCGGAGGGATTCAAGGTTATCGCCTCCACCGAGAATTCAAGTATTGCCGCTATAGAAAACATGGAAAAAAGGCTTTACGGCCTCCAATACCACCCGGAAGTGGCCCATACACCCGAGGGAAGCAGGATGCTGGGTAATTTTTTGTTCAGGGTTTGCGGATGTGAAAATAAATGGAGCATGAAAGCCTTTGCGGATATTACCATAAGGGATATAAGTGAAGAGGTAGGCGAGAAAAAAGTAATTTTGGGGCTCAGCGGAGGGGTGGATTCATCCGTGGCAGCGGTTCTTCTCCATCGGGCAATAGGCGAACAATTGATTTGTATCTTTGTGGACAACGGTCTTCTTAGAAAGGGAGAGCCGGAAAGGGTAAAGGCCTTGTTCAAAGGCCATTTTGGGATACGTCTAAAATTTGTGAGTGCCAGAAAAAGGTTTCTGGACGCTCTGAAGGGAGTAGCTGATCCGGAAAGGAAAAGAAAGATAATCGGAAGGACCTTTATCAAGGTCTTTGAACAAGAGGCCTCCAGAATAAGGAATGTAGGATTTCTGGGCCAGGGCACACTTTACCCGGATCTTATCGAGTCAAGATCCGCATTTGGCGGCCCTTCCATGGTAATAAAATCCCATCATAATGTAGGCGGGCTGCCCAAAAGGATGCGCCTGGGGCTCATAGAGCCCTTGAAATATCTGTTCAAGGACGAGGTACGGGCCCTGGGAGCACAGCTTGGTCTGCCAGAGGATATTATATACCGCCATCCATTTCCGGGACCCGGCCTGGCAGTGAGAATCATAGGCGAGGTAAACCAAAAACGGCTGTCCGTGCTGCGGCAATCAGATAGTATATTGATAGAAGAGATAAAAAAGAACAATAAATACAGGGAGCTTTGGCAGTCCTTTGCCGTTCTTCTTCCCTTAAAGAGCGTTGGTATCATGGGGGACAAAAGGACATATGAAAACGTGTTGGTTATCAGGGCAGTCAACAGCACCGACGCCATGACAGCGGACTGGGCCAGGCTTCCTCATAATTTGCTGGCCGGGGTTTCCAACCGTATCATAAACGAGGTTAAGGGTGTAAACAGGGTGGTCTATGATATCAGCTCAAAGCCCCCCAGCACCATAGAGTGGGAATAGGAAATGATAGCGGTTATTGACTACCGGGCCGGGAATGTGGGCAGCGTGGCCAGGGCACTTTCGCATCTCGGCTTTAAATATGGTATTACCAGTGATCCAAAAGAGCTATCGGGTGCCGGCAGGGCCATATTTCCGGGGGTGGGTTCCGCGGGACAGGCCATGGAGGATTTGAAAGAAATGGGCCTCGATTCGGCAATCCGAAAATTTTATGAATCCGGGAGGCCCTTCCTGGGTATATGCCTGGGAAGCCAGATAATCATGGAAGAAAGCGAGGAGGATAATGCTCCGTGTCTCGGTTTGATCCCCGGCAGGGTGAGGCGTTTCCCGATACCGCTTTTTTCCCATAACGGAATCAAGCTCAAGGTGCCTCATATGGGATGGAACCGGGTGGATTTCCTTCCGGATCATGTGGTATTTGAAGGCGTTACGCCGGGCAGTGAGTTCTATTTTGTACACAGCTATTTTCCCTTGCCTGAAAAGGGGGATTCGGTTGCGGGCACAACCGAATACGGAATTACCTTTGCCAGTGCTTTATGCGAGAAAAACCTGGCAGCGGTTCAATTTCATCCGGAGAAAAGCGGAGAGCCGGGGCTGAGAATACTCAATAACTTCTGCCTCTGGAATTCATAGAGTCGTGTTTTTTGAGATGGACAGGCTATTCGGTACAGATGGAATAAGGGGGGTTGCCAATAAATACCCGATCACCCCGGAGATGGGGTTAAAGATCGGAAAGGCCTTGGCCTGCCTGTTCAGGAGAAAAGGCAGGAACTCCAGATTCGTAATAGGCAGGGATACCAGGATATCCGGCTATATGCTGGAAGAGGCCCTGACCGCCGGCATTTGTTCCATGGGGGGGGACGTGCATGCCCTGGGCGTGCTCCCCACACCCGCTGTCGCCTATACGGTGCGGAAAGAAAAGGCGCATGCCGGTATAGTAATTTCCGCGTCCCACAATCCCTTTGAAGATAACGGGATCAAGTTGTTTTCTGAAAAAGGGTTCAAGTTTTCCCTTGAGCGAGAAAAGGAATTAGAGGGTTTTATCTTCGGGGAAAAATACAAATTTATAGAGGGGGATTATCCGGGTCCGGATGAACTGGGAAGGCCTTTTCGGTCCAAGGACGGCGCAGGTCCGTATATCGACTTCCTCAAGGGCACATTTCCCGATGATCTGTCCATGAAGGGAATAAAGGCTGTGCTTGACTGCGCAAACGGCGCCGCCTTTATGGCAGCCCCTGCCGTCTTTAAAGGGCTGGGCGCAGAGGTGGATGCAATAAATACCAGGCCCAACGGCATCAACATCAACTCGGATTGCGGATCCCAATACCCTGAAAAGCTCGCTCAAAGGGTTTTGAAAAAGGGGGCGTCCTTGGGTATGGCCTTTGACGGAGACGGGGACAGGATGATAGCGGTGGACGAAAAGGGTAATGTAATACCAGGTGATAAGATCCTGTTGATCTGCTCCCGGACATTAAAAAAAGAGGGAAGGCTCAAGGGAAATGCAGTGGTAACGACTGTAATGTCCAATCTGGGTCTGGGAATCGCCCTGAAAGAAGCAGGAATAAGACATATCATGTCGGATGTTGGAGACCAAAACGTGCTTAAGGATATGCTCGACAGGGACCTGATAATAGGGGGTGAGGATTCCGGGCATATTATCTTTTTAGAACATCATACTACGGGTGACGGCATCCTTTCCGGCCTGCAGTTGATCTCCTGCATGCTAAAGGAAAAAAGACCCCTTTCGGTACTGGGGTCGACAATGGACATCTACCCCCAGAAACTAATCAACGTCAATGTGAGAAAAAAGCCGGATTTATACACGGTCCCGGAGATAAGGAACACTATTAAAATGGTTGAACAAGAGCTCGGAAAAAAAGGAAGGGTGCTGGTTCGTTATTCCGGAACCCAGCAAATGTGCAGGGTCATGGTGGAGGGTCCTGCCGAGGATCTTACCAGCTCCTGTTGCAAAAAAATAGCCAAAGCGGTAAAACACTCCATTGGTTGAAAGGAGGAATAATGAAATCTCTTATGAAACTTCAGACAGCTAAAAAGATCCTGTTCGGGATCAATTCCCTGCAGCAGCTCCCGGAGGAAATAAGGCTTTTACAAGGCAAGAAGGTTCTCCTGGTAATGGACGAGGGCCTTTCCCGAACCCCTGTGCCGGAAAAGATTAAATCCCTGTTGAATGAAAATAAAATCGACGAGGTTTTATTCAACAAGGTAAGGCCCGAGCCGGAACCTGCCTGGGCGGATGAGGCTTCCGACCTGGCCAAAAAAGAAAAATGCGATCTCGTGCTGGGAGTCGGCGGGGGAAGCAGTATGGATATGGCAAAGGCGGTATCCGTCCTGGTTACCAACGGTGGCAAAACAGCGGATTATCAAGGATTGGATAAGGTACCCAAGCCGGGTATTCCGAAGATAATGATACCCACAACAGCAGGCACAGGCAGCGAGGTTACCTTTACCGCGGTATTTACCAATAGAGAAAAAAGGGCCAAGGGCGGAATAAACAGCCGGTTTTTGTACCCGGATTTGGCCCTGCTGGACCCTGAGCTTACCCTTACCCTGCCTGCGGATGTTACCGCCTCTACAGGAATGGACGCATTTATCCATGCCCTGGAGGGGTTTACCTCCAACCAGGCAAACCCCTTGAGCGATACCCTTGCCAGGGAGGCCATGTATCTGATCGGCAAGAATTTGCGAACCGCTGTAGCAAGGGGAAAAAATATCGGGGCCAGGGAAGAAATGCTCATGGGCAGCCTTATGGCAGGCATGACACTGGCAAGCGCAGGGGTCGGCTCCTGCCATGCCTTGGCGTATCCACTGGGCTCATTCTTTGATATACCCCATGGATTAGCCAATGCCGTTCTCCTGCCACATGTAATGAAGTATAATCTTATAGGCGCATTGGAAAAGTACGCAGAAGTAGCGGAATTGATGGGTACGGATGTTACAGGGCTTAATCTCAGGGAGGCTGCGGAGACCGCCATAGACGAGGTTTGCATCCTCCTGGAAGACGTGGGGATGTTAAAGACACTTAAAGAGCTCGATATACCGGAGGCTTCCTTCGAGGAGATGGCAGAGGCGGCCATGAACGTGAAAGTGCCTGTAGCCAACAACCCAAGGTCAATGGATAAGGAGGCGGCAATAGAAATATACACCCAGGCGCTTTGAGGTTTACGCATAAATTAGCTTTTTACGAAGCCATCGAAATTTAATTATTGCAAAGGAGTAAATAATGCCGGGTTTTGAGGTATTCGATCAGGAGGAAAAAAGGCAGGTAGAGGACGTTCTGGACACGGGCGTATTGTTTCGCTACGGTTTCGAGGAAAAGAGAAAGGGAATGTTCAAGGTGGCGGAATTCGAAAGGCAATTTGCCGATATGTGCGGTGTTTCCCATGCCCTGGCCGTCTCATCCGGGAGTGCGGCACTCAGGGTCGCGCTGGCCGCCCTTGGCGTAGGGCCTGGAGATGAGGTCATAACCCAGGGCTTTACCTTTATAGCGACCTGGGAGGCCATACTTGAATCAGGGGCCACGCCTGTATTCACGGAGGTGGACGATACCCTTTGCATGAAGCCCCAGGATCTGGAAGAAAAGATAACAGAGAGTACCGCTGCCATTATACCGGTGCACATGCTCGGGGCCCAGGCGGACATAAAGGAAATTGTATCCATTGGCGAAAGGCACGGAATACCTGTTTTAGAGGACACCGCCCAGGCAGCAGGAGGAAAACTGGACGGACGGAACCTGGGCACCTTCGGACAAACTGGCACCTTTTCCTTTGACCCGGTAAAGACCATTACCACCGGAGAGGGGGGCATGGTTATAACGGATGATCAGGATATTTACTTCAAGTGCACCACCTTCCACGACCACGGTCACGAACACATACAGGGCGTGGAAAGGGGCCTGGATAAAAGAAGGTTTATGGGATTTAATTTCAGGATGATGGAACTCCAGGGCGCCATCGGACTGGCCCAGTTGAAAAAACTGCCCGGTATCCTTGAGGAGCAAAAGAGGAATAAACAAAGGATAAAAGATGTCCTGGAAAACATGGACGGGATTACGTTCCGAAAAATACCGGACAGTTCCGGGGATACCGCGACATTTCTGGCGTTCTTTCTGCCGGATGGCAAAAAGGCCAGGAGGTTCAACGAGGCCCTGTCCCGGAATAATGCCGGTGCCGTATATTTCTCGAACAATACATGGCATTTCTATCCCAACTGGAAAGAGCTTTTCGAGGGATCTACCCCTTGTAAGAGCGGGTGGCCGTTCAAAAACAATATTTCCGGGGATTTGGAATACCGGAAAGACGCCCTCCCGGAAACCCAGAGTCTTTTTGAAAGGCTACTGGTGTACCCCATATCGGTAAAAATGCAGGAGGATACATTCTCCCGCATGATCAGGGCAATCGAAAATGCGGCTAGAGAGGTCCTTTAGTTAGATGAGATTTTTTGAAGGAATAAAGTCGTTCGCCAGGGGGAAGACCTATTTCCCAGGATTCTATCTCTGTAAAAGGCCGAAAGATGTACCGCCCGGTTCGGTTATAGTGTTTCCCACACTGGAAAACCGGCTTAATTGCGGACTAACAGGCATCCTGGCCTTTAAAGGAAAGAAGAAGGAAACGGATAAAACATCCCTCGAGGGAATAGATTCCGCGATATCCAAGATCGAGGAATACACCTTAAAGAATATAATCAAAGAGGATAAGGATCCCGGCAAGGATTATCTGGGCGGGGATTCCGTGTTAAGGGAGTTACAGGATATTATATGGAACCTTAAGACGCAATCATCCCTTTATAGAATTTTCAGGGAGAGTCCAATCCGGGAAAGCCTTGACAGGGCGTCACTGAAATTGGGGGAAATAATCAAGGGTGAGGAGGCGAACATACGGGCCTCATTGAATATACCCTCGATAGAGGCCCGGGAAAATATCGTCAACCGAATGACACTGCTGAAGGACATAAAATGGTCACTGGCAAATGAGATATTAGGGAACACAATAAAGATAGAGGGCCTTTCATGCCTTAAGGGTGAATACCTGTCCAGCCAGGCCTTTGAAAAATTAATGAATGTGAACATTCTGTTTAACAACCTGGACAGATTAGAGGTAAGGGGCAGGGATTCTGCGGGAATCTCCACGTTTCTCGTGCTGAAAAACAAGGATTTTGCCAGTTTTGAAGGAGAAATGAAGAAGAGATCTTTGCTTGATGAATATTCCGACAGGCAGGTAGATATGCTCCTTTCAAACCGGCAAATTGCCATAAAAAGGAATAATCAAAACACTTCCCTGGCCTTTACTTACAAGGTAGCCGCACAGATAGGACGCCTGGGCGACAATGTTAAATTTTTAAGAGAACAGGTGCGCAACGATAAAATATTTCAGCACCTTATCACATATCCCACTGTTTTTCAGACGGCCATGGCCCATACACGCTGGGCATCTGTAGGGGAGATAAGCGAACCCAACTGCCATCCGGTCAACAATCATCTGGACAAAGACAGCGCCCGGTCCAATAAAAAGGGCACCATCCATGTTTATCTCAATGGTGATATTGATAACTACTTTTCCTTAAAGGAGAATTTTGAAATTGGCACAGGACAGATCATTCCCCTGAATATAACCACTGATACCAAGATAATCCCCCTTCAGATACAGAGGTATTACGAAAGCGGTCAATCCATAGAGGATTCGTTTCGAATGGCGGTTAACGACTTCAAGGGCTCCCATGCCATAGCCATGCACACTGATCTGGCCCCCGGGAAGATCTTTCTGGCCCAGAGGGGCAGCGGCCAGGCAATATTTGTAGGACTGGGAAAGGAACAGTATATCACTGCTTCGGAAATTTACGGCCTTGTGGAGCAGACCTCCAGATATATCAAAATCGAGGGGCAAGAACAGGCAGAGGGGCCGCAGGGAAAAAGCCAGGGCCAGATTTTCTTGCTGGACCAGGAAACAGCCGGGGGACTGTCCGGCATAAAGGCCACTTATTACGATGGAACCCCTCTGCAACTTTCAGATAAAGACATAAAAATCACCAACATCACCTCCAGGGATATTGATCGGCAGGATTTTCCCCACTATTTCCTGAAGGAGATCTTTGAATCCCCCAAATCCGTGGAAGCCACCATACAAAACAGATGGAGGGCGGTTGATAAACAAGGAAGGAAATACCCGGAGATAATCCTGGACGGAGATGCCATCACTCCCCGATTGGAAAAGGCCTTTAATGAGGGCCGAATAAGGAGGATACTTTTTATTGGACAGGGCACAGCCGGAGTTGCCGCACATGGATGCTCAGAGCTTTTGGGGCATTACCTCCAGGGCAGCGGTATAAGGGTGGCGCCGCTTAAGTCATCGGAATTCAGCGGGGGGCTGTTAAGGACAAAACTGAAGGACACATTGATCGTAGCAATAACCCAATCCGGCACCACCACTGATACCAATATGGCCATTGACATGGCCAAGGAACGGGGCGCCTACACCATGGCCATTGTCAACAGGAGGGACTCGGATATCACCTTCAAGGTAAACGGCGTTCTGTATACAAGCTCCGGAAGGGATATTGAGATGTCCGTGGCCTCTACAAAGGCCTATTATTCTCAGATTGCCGCAGGGGCTATTCTCGGGCTTAAACTGGCCCAGCTTGCGGAAACAAGGAGCAATGATTTCATTCTCGGGGAGCTGAAAAGGCTTATAAAGGTTCCTTATTTAATGAAAAAGGTGCTGGCCAGGGAAGAGGAGATAGCCGGTTCGGCGAAAAGATTCGCCCCTGAAAAGAAGTACTGGGCAGTGGTTGGAAGCGGCTACAACAAGATAGCGGCGGACGAAATAAGGATAAAGTTGAGCGAGCTATGCTACAAGACAATATCCTCCGATGTGGTTGAGGACAAAAAGCATATCGATCTTTCTTCGGAGCCGCTGATATTCATATGCGCAGCAGGGAGCAGGAATGAGGTTACCACCGACATAATAAAAGACACCGCCATATTCAAGGCTCATCAGGCCACCACCATCGTGGTAACGGACGAGGGTGAGGAAAGATTCGGCCCCTACGCTGATTCCGTCATCCATGTACCTGAGGTGGGTGAGCACTTCTCCCCTATTCTAACCACCCTGGCCGGACATCTCTGGGGTTATCATGCGGCCAAGGCCATAGACGAGGAATCCGGCTTTCTCTATAATTTCAGGAAAGATATAACCGAATATATTTCAGAATCCATTGAAAAGGGAATGGATGTATACCAGATTGTCCTGGACAGGGTGTTTCAGGAAAAGGCGGCAAGGTTTTCAAGGGAATTTAAGAAAAGGCTGGCTAACGGGAGATATGCAACGGCCATGCAACTCAGCGCAGCCGCGGATCTTACTCTTTTAATGAAATATCTTTCAGGCAGGCTTCCCATGTCCGACTTTGAACTGGACTTCGGGGTCAGCGGTACCGCTCCTAATATGTTCGACATCTTCCTGGACCGCATGGGAAAGGCCATAAATGATATGGCCAGGCCTATAGATGCCATAAAACACCAGGCAAAAACCGTTACAGTGGGGACGAGCAGGTTATGGGAACCAATAGAGGGAATACTGTTCGATAACATCCACAAAAATGGATTCAGTATAAGCAATCTCACAAATAAAAACGTACTGGTGCTCAGAAATCTTCAAGATGTAGTTTCAGAGATAAAAGGGGAAACCCTTTACCAGGTAAGCGGACTCAACTATGCCGGCGAGCCTGTGGAGGATTCCAGAATCGAATTGTTGAAAAAGGAAGGTTCTGCTTCGGCATTAAAATCAAGGGTTGAAACCGACAACAGGCTCAAGGGCACCAAAAGGATAATTGTCGAGGCGGGAAACGTGTTTATCGGAAGGGGAAAGGCGGATGGCAGGAGCATTCTGGTTATACCCCTGATGAAAAACGGGCCCAATGTAGACCACCTTCTTCTCTTGAATGTAGCCCTTAAACAGGATATAGACCTGCCCATCAAGGCAAAGGCCCTGGGTGAAAAATTGACCCATATTAAAAATTTCGTGGAAGAGACAGGTCTTGCCTGGAAAGACGAATATTTGAATCTGCTTGACGTGGAGGAACTCTTCGGTAACTCCGCGGAAAAGATAGCGGAGTCCATCATCTCTCACTCGAATCGACCTAAATAGCTCCGATCCTTTGTAATTCAACCCAGTTCTTGCAGCAAACATCGTAGCGAGTTTTGAAAAATTTAAACGAAAAAAGGCGCTGCGAGCCTTTCGGAAAGGAGCAGGGCTTTGTGCGGTTTTGCGGGGCATATTAATATCCGCTGGATTTTAACCTGAAAAATATCCATTTTTTGGATGACTTTTTGAAAAATGAGAACAGTTCCGGTTTAAACCCGGCCGCCAGACATATTTATTGATTTACTCAACAAGCCCCGGTTATGATATAGTCTTGTGTCGGATTTGATTTACAGCAACGATTATTGACCAGGATGGTGGATTTTGAAATTTAATGAAATCGGGGAGTTTGGTTTTATAGAATATCTAAGGGAAGAGGGCATTCCGTTTTCCAAGGATATCATAAAGGGCATAGGCGACGATTGCGCAGTTTTCGGCCCGTATGAAGGAAAGGTTTTACTTTTTACCACGGATATGCTTTTGGAAGGCATTCATTTTCTCGGGCAAAAAATAGATTTTTATCAATTGGGCGGCAAGGCTATAGCAGTAAACATAAGCGATATTGCGGCCATGGGGGGCAGTCCACTTTACTGCATCATTTCGGTAGGTTTTCCGGGAGACTCGGATGTCGAATCCATCAAGGAAATGTACAGGGGCATGAAAGACACTTGTGGTAGGTACGGGGTAAAAATACTGGGCGGGGATACGGTAAAATCACCTGACAGGCTGGTTATTAATGTTTCCATGATAGGGGAGACCGAGAAGGGGGAAGTGCTCTATCGATCCGGTGCAAAGCCGGATGAAAGGATATATGCAACAGGTATCACCGGGGATTCTTGTGCAGGGGTTAAGGCCCTAAAAAACGAGATTTCAGTGCCGGAACATCTAAGGGATTACTTTATAAGAAAACACAATGAGCCCCTGCCCCATGTCGAAGCCGGAAGACTGGTGGCAGGCTCAAGGCTTGCCAGCTCCATGATCGACCTTAGCGACGGCCTGATATCGGATTTAGGCCATATCTGCGGGGACAGCGGTGTCGGGGCATTAATTTTCAGGGAAAGCATCCCTATATCCTGGGAGCTAAGAGAACTTGCTTCTATTAACCATTTTGATCCAGTTGAACTTGCCGTTTCAGGTGGTGAAGATTATGTCCTGCTGATTACAGTTCCTGAAAAAAACACCAGGAGACTGGAGCAGTTATTCCGGGACAAGGGTTCTTTACCATTATATATGATAGGAAGGACAACAAGGGACCGGGGCATAATGATGGAAGACAAAGACGGTTCGGTTGAACCCGCTAACTACAGGGGCTTCGACCATTTTTCCTCCTGATACCTTTATAAAGGCGGGTATTCGAATAACCTCCTGGTTGAATTTGCCTTAGGAATAGGATTCCTACAATCAGCAGACAGATATTTACATGCCCTCTGACAATTGCTTTTCAGCCTGGGGGGCGGAAAATACCGGGAGAGCTTCGCAAAACATGACATGTTTTGTCATCCAAAAAAAGATGATGGTGCTTTTCTGAAGTGACCGGCGGGAGGGCGCCGTCTTTTCGTGGCTTACCAGATACTGGTCTCTTGCCTCTGGTTCCTGGATGCTGGTTTTACAAGAAACACCTTCTTTTTGTCTTTCCAGCATCGAGCGACCAGTAACCAGTACCCAGCAACCAGCAAAAAGACCAGCCCGGGAGCCTCGGAACAGGAGAAAAGCGCCATCATCTTTAAGAAATACGAGTTGTGCAGGTCTCACTGGTATGGATAAAGGCAAATCCGGATTCCGGATAATCGTAGGTACTTGTGAAAACATACATGATATGTTATTCAAAAAAGCATGGAAAAGGAATACTGGACAATAGAAGAAGTCGTAGAGTTTTTTCAGGTTGACCAGAACTTTCTTGTCAAACTCGAGGCAGAGGAGATTGTCTGCCCCATCTGCAAGGAAAAGCCCCCGAGCAAGCTCTTCCCCCGGAGTGAAATAGAAAAGCTGCGGATTGTTAAAATCCTTATAGAAGAGATGGACGTTAACCTTCCAGGGGTGGAGGTTATACTTAATATGAGGAAAAATATGCTCGAAATGAGGAGGCAATTCGACGACATACTAAAAGACATGGCCGACAGCCTGAAGAAACACCTAAAGTCTGATATCTCCCCTTAAATCTTTCTCGTAAGACCGGTCAATCTTCTCCGCCGCTTCAAGCACCTCGGAATCGTCTGTCTTGGGAACCTTGACAATCAACTTGACCATAAGGTCGCCCCTTTGATTGGATTTGGGCTTATATGCCCCTTTTTCCTTCAATTTAAGAACCTGGCCGCTCTGGCTTTTGGGAGGAATCTTAAGCCGGACCTTACCTTCAATCGTGGGTATGGTTATGGTCGCACCGGCCATGGCCTCCCTTACACTTACCGGCACCTCCATAAAAAGATTGTCCCCCTCTCTTTGAAGGCAGGGGTGGGGCTTTATATGCGTGACAATATAAAGATCTCCCGGCGGACCACCGTTTCTTCCCGGCTCTCCCTTTCCTGCTACCCTCACCCTGGAGCCCTCTTTTACACCTGACGGTATATTAACCTTTATCCTTTCCATTCCCGTAACCTGTCCACTGCCCCCACACCCGGGACAAACCTTGCCTGTTTTTCCCTGTCCCCTGCATCTGGGACACGGCTTGGTGAAATATATAGGGCCTTCAGATACATTAATCCGGCCGGAACCGCCGCATTCCTGGCATGTAGTCACCCGGGAATTGGGGTCTATTCCGGATCCCTTGCAATCCGGGCATTCCCTCATTTTTTGAATAGAAAGCTCCGTACTTAGTCCTTTTAACGCCGATACCATGTCTATGGTCATTTCATATTCAAAATCCCTTCCCTCCGAGGGAGCTGCGGTTCTGAAACCTCCCTTTTCCTTACCGAACCCGAACAGGTCCCCGAAGATATCCTCGTAGCTTTGATAACGGCCGAAACCCCTTTCCGGTCTTTCCCCTCCAGCCTGTTGAAAATCTCCCCGGTCCTTGTATTCCCTGGCCTTGTCCGCATCAAATCCCGCCTGAAGACCTTGCTCGCCGAATTCATCATAAAGTTTTCTTTTTTGCTCATTACCCAAAACGTCATAGGCCTGGGATATATCCTTGAACTTCTGCTCCGCCTCCTTGCTCCCGGGATTGATGTCCGGGTGCCATTTCCTGGCAAGTTTCCTGTAAGCCTTTTTTATCTCTTCCCGGGATGCGTCTTTTGAGACACCCAAAATTTCATAGAAATCTCTGGCCATAAGTAATTCCCAATATTAAATCATTTGCGGTGCATTCGATATCCTAACTTTATATTAAAGATGTGCTGTTACTGTCAAACTCTATATGACCGTGCGAAGATTGATTAAAATCTTTATCAGGGGTTAAATACTATACTAGCCCGGGGGCCTCGGAACCGAGGAAAAGCACCACCATCTTTTAAGAAATAGGGGTTATGAAAAATATGGGTAATTATTGTCCTGTTTTCCTATTTATTATTTTGAATCCCAATTACTAAAAGGAATCCGCCTCCCCAAAGCCCTGCCCATTACAAACTTCCACAGGAATTTTTCTTTGACACAGGTTTAACCGTCCATTAATCTGTCTTCCAGATATTACCAGGGTTCAGTTACATGGCATTAAGGGATCTTATTTTTATCGCGGGAATGGTTCTGGTATGTGGTGCAAATGCTGTAGAGGCATCTCCCGGAAAAGGGCCTGTACAGGTTTATAATAGATTTCCGCCGCATCTCATGTTTTTGACACCTGGTTTTGAATCCCCTGGACTTGTCCCTGCAGGTAAAATCAATCTTTCAGTGGCAGCAGATTACTCCAGCGTTTATGTAAATGAAAAATCCAGAACCTGGTCGGTGTTGATGGATATGGAGATGGCCGTTTTTGACCTCGGCCTGGAATACGGGGTTCTCGAATGGTTTTCCCTTTCTATGGACCTGCCCTTTGCAAGCATGAACAGCGGCTTCCTGGACGGATTCATTGAAGGTTATCATGATGCATTCGGGCTTGCAGGTTATGGCAGAGAAGGCCGGCCTGAAAACAAATTTGCATATTACATGCACAAAGACGGCCGCAAATGGTTCAGATCCGAATCCGGGGGGATTCATATGGCTGATGCCTCCCTGTGTGCAAAGATCCCCCTTTTGGAAGAAAAGCGAGGCAGTCCCCTGGCGGCATCCTTTTCTTACCGTATAAAGTTTCCTTGTGGCAATGAGGAAAAGGGCCTTGGAAGCGGCGGCCTGGACCACGGGTTTTTTGTTTCATCGAAATTTACTCTGGGGCCTGTAATAACCTATTTAAGCCCCGGGATGATAATGCTATCCGATCCGCATATTCAGGGCATGGACATATCTTTAAATAATATATACAGTCTTTTTGCGGGGTGGGAATATATATTAAACGAGGAGTGGTCCCTGCTGGCCCAATTGAATTACTATACTTCTCCATTCCGCGATACGGGTATTCCCCAGCTTGATGAAAACACCATGGAAATGTCTCTTGGTTTTATCTACGAGCTGACCGGGGGCCTTCAGTTGGAATTCGCATTTTGCGAGGACTTGACCAGGTCCGCCCCGGATTTCAATTTACATTTAGGGCTGAACCTGCTTTCGGGTCTTTGGTGATGCAGCATTCCGTTCCAGGAAGAAACCACTATCCTATCAGCGGGGGGCAAGACAGAACTTAGTAGGATTTCCCTCGCAACCGGAATAAAATATTGTTGGATTTCTTTTCATCTTGCCGGCCCTTTCTTTAGGTTAACAATCTCTATACCCTTTTTTACATAGAATTCAAAATCAGCGTCCGTTGTGTATATTCGTTTGCACCCTGCTGCTAAAAGAGATGAAAGTATTAAAGAGTCTATTGCAGGTATTCCCGTGCCGTGAGAAATATGCGCGGCCTTTTCAGCTATTTCTTTGTCAATGTCTATAACTATAGTTGATTTTTCCAGAAGTTCCTGGGTTTCGGGCCAGGCCATTCCACCGCCTTTAAGCGCCTGATGTCGCAACTCGAATATGGTAAGGATGGACAAGGCGATGTCATTGTCCTTGAAGAGCCTTAGGGTTTCCCGGTTTCCTTCCCTGAGAAGATAGAAAAAGCCGGTGTCAGCGCCTATTAGACTCGCTTCTTTCCCTTTCCGCATGAACTTCCTCCCATGTTCCAAGGTCGGCTTTTCTCAGCATCTTGATAAACTCCTTCTTAGAGTTCTGCTTCTCCTCAGCCTGCAGGTATCTCAGGACAGCCTCCCTGACTATATTGGATACAGGCATATTGCGTGCTTTAGATTCCGCTCTCAAATGTGCCAAGATATCTTCAGGTAAATAAAATGATACTGCCGGCATACTATATCCTCCAAAAAAATATCATAATATGTCATATATTATTTTGTGAAAATATTGTCAAATTATTTAACCCCCCGCCTTAGGCCCAATCAAAAAATATCCCCCAGGTATTCCTCCTTTTCAATTGATTCATAAGAGGAAACATCTGGAAGGTTCAGGGCCTTTTTTGCGAAATCAAACACCTGATCATAATCGAACTTTATACCGGCCTGGTTGTAATACTGCTCGAAAAGCCTCTTGGGTCTATGATTACTGAATTTACAGGGTATTCTTAGGGTTGGAATATCCGAGTCCTGCAAAATCCTGGCTATGTCGTCATTGTTATATTTTATGAGGGGCCTGAAGATAGTGTACCCCTCCTTCATTCTTATTACAGGATAAAATCTCTGGGCGGTTTCAATAAATCTCTTGCTGTGGTGCCCGTTTACCTTACCGGAACGGTTGGAAAACATATCATTTAAAATATGCTCCAATGAGTAGCTGACAATATCCCAGAGAGTATAACTACTTATAATAACAAGATTTGTTATCTCTTCCACAGATTCTTCCAGTAAAAATTTTAGATGCTGCTTTTTTATTTTTTGGCATAAGAAACATGGATTGCTTTCTTTTTGTAACTGTAAGTCTGTGCCTTCTATTTGATGCCATGCTATGGAGACACCTCTGGTATCCCAATAAGAATTGATTCTTTGTTTTTCATTTGGAGTATATAGGTGAACTGGGAATTTACCCGCATGGGGCTCAAAATCAAAATCAAATTCATTGCTAGCTTTTGATATAAAATCCATGGCCACAGATGAGTCTTTTCCGCCTGAAAACAGCAAAAATACCCTTTTATCTGAAAAGGTGTTTAATATTTGTTCAAAATCCTTTTTCCAAACGTAATAATTATTGTTTGGTTTCATTGTTTTTTTCACTTTAATATTCCTATTTATCTCCTATTTAAAATACTGAAACATCCATAACTTTTTTTCAGCAGGCTTTCCTTATTTACAACTACACCCATCCCTGGGGTGTTTAATGGTTCTGCCTTTGCATTCTTGCCAAAACCAACGTCGTCGTAGGTGATGTTTTCTTTCAGGATAAATCTATCGTAAGAGCCGTCGTAATACATTGCATCCCCGCACAATAAACATAAGATCCTCCCTGCAGATGATAAGAGGCCCGATTCTCCTAAATGACAACCAATTTGAAAATAAAGGCCATTTTTGCGCAGATAATTAATAATCTCCAAAGCTCTTCTGAATCCACCGCTTCTTGATAATTTAACATTTAGCATCTTGCAGACACCTTTTTCACGAACCCTAATTACGTCCTTTAATGTCGGCGCTGAATGGCATGCCATCAAAATTACCCCCATAGTGTCCATCACATCAGCAAATTCAACAAGAGCAGGATTGCTTGGGCTCATTGGTTCCTCTACAATTTTTACGTTGTAATCTTCAATTAAGGGTATGTGTTTAAATGCAAGATCCCGATCCCATAAACTATTTGGGTCTATCCGTAACTCACAATTTTTTCCAAAAAATTGACACACTGTATCAATAGCTTGTTTGTTTTGATTAAAAAATTTTCCCATTTTTATTCTTAAATGGTTAACCCCCCATTTTTTAACTAACCTACAAATTTCCATTAACCTTGGTTTATCTACTAAAGGAATGGTAGCTCCATAATTAATTGAATCAACGCGAAAATCATCTTGAAAATAATCTAAGGCGTATTTGTTTTGATATTTTCCAAATAAATCAATAAGGGAGGTTTCAAGAGCGCAAATTGCTGCATTAAATTCTCTGCCCTCCGGCAAGCTATCAATAAATTTAAAGATCTCTATAACTTCATTGAATTCCCAAGGGAATAAACTTTTATTGGCGAAAGATATAACATTTTCAATGGCCTTTTCTGTGATAGTGTCCAAAGACCTTCCTGTTTCGTATTCTCGGGGAGCACCTTCACCATAGCCTATCACAGTGCCTTGATCAGCTATTGTCTCTACAACTATATTATTGGATGAGAACCATTTACTATGGGAAATGGAAAAATCACCAGCAAATGGAAGGGTAGTATTATAAATATTTATCCTTTCTATTCTCATGAATATAAAATCCAAATTATATTAAAAAAATGTTTCATGGAAGACACAATAAGTATTTGTTATTACAGTGCTTTATTATAAAACTTTCAAGAAAAGAAAAGTGAACTCGATTATTTAATTAAAAATTTATTTCTTGTTCTATTGAGAAGGCCAACGTCCTCTACTCTCTGTACCTTACATTGATGAATCTGAAGGAATACCCAAGATAAATCTTGTGCCTCCATCGACAACATTTTTTACCTCTATACTGCCACCGTGATCCTGCATGTTTTGATGAGCGATAAAGAGGCCCAGGCCGGTGCCGCTGTGCATGGTGCTCTTGTGCTTTGTAGTGAAATACGGGTCGAATATCTTGTTAATTATATGCCGTGGGATACCGGGGCCGTTATCCTTGATCTCAATACGGATGCTCCTTTTTCCGTTCATAAAAGAGCTTAAGGTAAAAATATCTATCCTCCCCTTTTCAGGCGTGTGTTCCACGGCGTTGAAAAGCAGGTTCAGTATTACCTGTTTCATCTTCTCGGGGTCCATCTTTATCTTTCCTATTGATGGATCGAAATTACATGATACCTTTATCTCCTTTGCCTTGTGCTGGGGTGAAACAAGGAGCACCATTTTGTTTATCACATCATGGATGTCGCCCAGTTCAAAGCGTGATTCCCTTGTCTTGACCAGGTCGAGAAGTTCGTTTATCAGGTTGTTCACCCTGTTCGTCTCCTGTATTGCTATATTATAGAATTCCTCCCTGAATTCCTTGTCGTCGAATCTTCCGGGCAGCATCTGGATAAATGTTCCGATGGAGGTCATGGGGTTTTTGATCTCGTGGGCCAGCCTTGCGGAGAGATTCCCCAAAAAGGAGAACTTTTCCGCCCTGCTGAGCAGGGCCTGGGACCGTTTTATCTCCTCCATCTGTTCCTGGAGCCTGGTGTAAAGCCTTGCATTTTCTATGGCAATTGCAATCTGGGGCGCGAATATATCAAGTGTATCGCGGGTTTCAACAGGCACTCCCTCCTCGTCAACTGCATCGGTTGCAATGACCCCGATGACCTTGGACCTGGTTATCAGGGGCACCACGTAAACCGAGGATGGATTTCCATGTATTATCAGGATGTTTTCTTTTCTCAGCTTTGAGTTTTTTACATTGTGGACATATTCGGATTTACCGGTGCTGGAAACCCTGGCCAGTATATTGCTTACACGCTCCAGGGCTACCCTGTAGTTTTTAACCTCTTCCGGTACTTCCTCGCCGAAGCCGATTCCGTGAATGTATTCCAAGTACCCTTTTTCTTCGTTTGCAAGCATGATTACGGCCCTGTTGATCCGGCAGACCTTGGATAAAAGGTTCATTATAATGTTTAATAGATGATCAAGGTCCAGAACGGAAAGTATGGCCTTGCCGGTCTCCTGTATGGCGGTTAGCTGCTTGACCTTTCTGTCAAGCTTCTCGTTGAGTATCCTGGCCTCTTCGTACTTTTTTTCGATGATCTCCTTGTCGACCTCCATTTCTCTTATTGTTTCCTTTAGTACAGATTTTGAAGTAAAAAACCTGGAAAAAATTTCATAAATCCTATTCCGGGTGGGCCATCTTAAATGGTATTCGCAGTAGTCGGATCCCTCCAGATAACAACATTTCTCTTCTATGCTTATAGGGCTTCCATTCCATATAAGAGGCATAAATGAAAAAATACCTTGATTGTATAAACACATACCTTTGGTTACCATCATATGAGGAAACCAATGGAGCCGAATTATAGCCCTGTTTCTCCTTATTTCAACTAAGTCAAGCTTTCTATTTCGGTTCAATTTGTCATTTATCTTTTGAGCATGCTTTAAAGCCTTTTTATATGACCAAAACGCCTTTACTATTATACGTTGGATATAGCCCAAAGAAGTGTTTTCAATAGCATATTTGGCAATTTTATAGGGGACCTTTGGATCATTAGCTACTAGTTCAGCTCTTTCCAGCAATTTTGAAATTATTTCACAGGAGACCCAATTATTAGGGTCCCTTAGAAACACTTCTTGATTCTTTAGGCTACTGATTTCGGGATCCAAATCTTTTAACAAAAAAGTGTAGTTATCCTTATAGTTTGCTTTTATATAGTCCAAAATAACTTTGGAATGTACACAACTTGCTTCTTTCTTCATGGAAGAACCATTTAATTAGGCATTGCAGTATTCGGGGCGAAATAATAACTTGGCTCTTTGTTTTGGTTTGACTACTTTAGATATTGAAACACGTTTAACTTCTGCAAAATTTTTCCATTGGTACCACTCTTCCGGATATGAGTAAATATACTGCTCAAAAAATTTTAACACTTTTTCGCCAATACACTTTGGCTCATTAGATGGATATGCAGCCAATATATCTTTATAGTTCTTAATAATTAAATGGTATTTTTCCAGATTAAACCTATGCATTATACCGAAAATGATTTTTGCACCAGTTCTCCGTTGTATGATATTTAAAGTTCTATCTAAGCCCACTCTTTCACCCAAAAACATAAAATATTCTTTTTTTGCGGGTTTCCATTCCTCGATTTCATCACATTCAATAAATACAATACGATTTTTCTTCAATTCTTTCATTATAGCTGTAAGGGTGCCTTTACCATCACTCGGATCAATAATATTTAACCCCAGGGGCTTTGTTTTTTGATATAAAATTTCCTTTAACTTCGGTGTTTTAAATTTTGCTACAGCTGATACCGGGTACTTGTTCAAAGCTAGGAATATTGGTATATACTCTATGGCGCCATAATGCCCTGTAACAAAAAGTACACCTTTACCGTGCGCCAGTGCGTTTTCCAATTTTTCCAGGGAGTCAGAATATATATTCTTCTTGAAAAATTTGTTCAGCCGTTCAAAATTTTCGTATGCATTAAATAATTTTTCATAATAATGACAGATTATGCCGGTCAATACCCTTGATTTGATAGATTCAATTTGTTTTTCAGATTTATCGGTTTTGAAAACACTCTCCACCGCATTTTCTATTTTTTGCTTTTCCCCCCTGTTAAAAAAGAAATATAGTTTTCCGAGCATTACGATATAAAATAAAGATATCCGCCAGCCAAGAGTATTGTAGATAAAAACATTATACCTCGATTGTAAAAATTTGCTCAAGTTTACGCGCATAAATATCCCCCCTTCTGTTAAAGGTAAACTGAATCATTGCCGATGACTACAAATACATCTTTAAAAGGCTTAAACATCCTGTGAAAAATTGTTTTGGTTTATTATCCATAAACTTTATTTATATTTAAAATGGCAAATATAGTGCCAGCCGCCCCGACCATTGCAATATGTGGTGAGGTTGAAGAAAAAAATTCACATCAAGCTCAGTTATCAGTGCTGTAACAATATGTGTTAGCCTTGAAAGCCCCGTTTTCAGTCTATTAGAAAAGGATAGGTCTTTGTGGGGTTAAAAATGATTTTATCAGTTTGAATATTTATACTAAAGCAACAAATACAAAGTTAAAAATTTGGATAAATTAAAGGATGCACAAAAAATTATGCAATAGTGCACTGTTTTTTGTGCATATCCTTGGATAAAATTATATCCAACTTGACGGCTTGCAAATTCTATGGTCAAATACCAAGCATTCAAAATAGGTCTTTTGTGGTGTTAATTTTTTGGGGGTTTATCAATGGCGGCGGATAAAAAAAGGGCCAACATACTTGTGGTGGATGATGAATACGGTGTCCGGCAGTCCTTTTACATGGTTTTAAAGAGCGATTATAATATTTTGCTGGCAGAGTCGGCCCAAGAGGCGATAGACACCTTTTCTACTAACTCGGTGGATCTTATACTTCTTGACATCCTTTTGCCTGACAGTAACGGCCTGGAGCTCCTTGAAAGTTTAAAGGGCATGGATCCAAATGCCGAAATAGTTATGGTCACCGCTGTCAATGATATTCAGACCGCTGTTAATGCCATTAAACTGGGTGCATACGAGTACATAATAAAACCGTTTGTCGTGGACGAGGTTATCACTGTCATTGAGAGGGCACTTGAAAAAAATACCCTGTTAAAAGAGGTGGCTTATCTTAGAAATGAACTCCAAAGATATGAACCCTTTGAGAAAATGGTCGGTGAATCCAAGGAAATGAAGAAGATTTTTAGCATGATATCAACCATTTCAAAAAGCGACGGAACGGTTCTTATCCAGGGAGAAAGCGGCACAGGAAAAGAACTTGTTGCCAGGGCCATATACAGCAGGAGCTCCAAGTCCGATAAGCCCTTTGTGGTGGTTAACTGTGCGGCAATTCCCGAGGCCATCATGGAAAGTGAGATATTCGGACGCACCAAAGGGGCCTTTACAGGTGCCGTAAGGACTGTAATGGGCAAATTGGAAATCGCCAGCAAAGGGGTTGTGTTTTTCGATGACATAGACTCCCTGGATTATAAAATGCAGGGAAAATTACTCAGGGTTTTGCAGGAAAAGGAATTCGAGAGGCTGGGAAGCAACAAGATAATCAAGATAGACGCCCGGTTTATTGCTGCATCGAACAAAGACCTTGAAGGCATGGTTTCAAAGAAAAAATTCAGGGAGGACCTCTATTACCGGTTGAATGTACTTCCCGTGAAGTTGCCCCCTTTAAGGGAGAGAAAGGAAGACATACCCCTGCTGCTGGACCATTTTTTGAGGATTTATTCCAAGAAGGCCAACGCCCAGCCCAAGAGATTTTCCAAGGATGCTGTCAAAATTTTAATGAAATATGACTGGCCCGGCAACATTAGAGAATTGCAGAACATGGTGGAAAGAATCGTAACTCTCTGCAAGGATCAAATAATACGTCCGAAGCATATACCCATGCTTTCTACAGCCAGAGCTGAGATCAAAGATATGCCCCTGAAAAAAGCAGTCAAGGAATTCGAAAGGCAGTATATCGGTACCGTGCTCAAAAATGTCAATTGGAATAAGAAAAAGGCAGCCGAAAAACTCGGAATCCACCGCAATACCCTTATCGGTAAGTTAAAGGAGCTGGATTTGATATTATAGTAAAATATTCCCCCTCTTTTTTGCTTTTTATCGTCCGGACTTTACCCCTTCTTAGGTTGACGCCCTCGTAAAAAGCTATTTTATGCCACAAGCGGCATAAAATAGCTTTTTACGAAGCCATCGAGGTTTTCTCCTTGAGGAAGGTAAACCCTCCTACCAAATAATTCATCTGAAGTACGCTGAATCTTCCAGGGCATCGGGCTCCAGGATCACAAAAAAATGTGCACAAATGCCCAAAATTACTTTCTTTGAAGACACTGAACCCCGGTAACTTGTTGCAATTTCAGAAGATTAAAATTGGCATTTAAATTGCTATTTATAAGGTAAACTAAATTCATATTGTAACGAGGTGTTGCGATGAGAGACATGCAGACTAAAGTGGAGCGGCTCGAGAAAGAGTTGGGGCATCTCAAAAAAAAGGAAAAGGAATACAAGCAGCTGGAAAGGCAGCTGCAACAGTCACAGAAGATGGAGGCCATCGCCACACTGGCAGGCGGCGTTGCCCATGATTTTAATAATATATTGCAGGCAATAATGGGTACTGCACAGTTACTTTTAATGGAAAAAGATGAGAAAAATCCGGATTATGAAGACCTGAAGCAAATAGAAACGGCTGCCCAAAAAGGTAGCAAGCTTACAAGGCAGTTTTTGGCCCTGGGGAAGAACATGCAGGGAAAACTTGCCCCCCGTGATCTTAACCGGCTTTTGAAAGAGGTTAAAGGCCTCCTCGGGAGAACCCTCCCCAAGATGATTGATATTGAACTCCAGCTGGAGGAGGAACTTAAATTAATAAGCATCGACGGAGACCAGATCGAACAGATGGTAATTAATTTATGTGTAAATGCCAGGGATGCCATGCCGGAGGGGGGGAAGCTGACATTAAAGACGAAAAATGTCCCACTGAACGGCAACCATAAGGTAAAAGCGATGCCGGACATTGGTGAATATGTACTTTTAACGGTATCGGATACCGGGGTGGGCATGACAAAACAGGAAATGGAGCACATATTCGAGCCTTTTTATACAACCAAAAAGACGGATAAGGGTACGGGTTTAGGGCTGTCAATGGTTTACGCCATTTTGAAAAACCACGGCGGGATTATAGACTATACCAGCAGGAAAGGAGAGGGTACGACATTCGAGCTGTATTTTCCGGTTGCAGACATAAAGGGCAACAACACCAAGGTAAAACAGAACGTATCCGGGGGCGAACATTTAAAGGGAAAAGAAACGATCTTGCTTGTCGACGACGAAGATTCTATTCTGGATATCGGAAAAGAGATGTTGGGAAGGTTTGGTTATAAAATCGTAATCGCAAAGACAGGTGAGGAGGCCTTAAAAAAATACACCGAGAGTGCTATCGATCTGGTGATATTGGATATAGGCATGCCGGGTATGGGGGGGCTTAAATGCCTGGAAAACCTTTTTTCAATTGATAGGCACTCAAGGGTTATTATAACAAGCGGATATTCGGAGGACCAAAGAGTGGATGAGGCCCTGGAATCAGGTGCCAGGGCGTTTGTGGCAAAACCCTACCATCTGATGAATATGATGCGAATGATAAGGGATATATTAGACAATTGATACGAGACCTGCAAGACATGACAATATTTACCAACCAAAAAGAGGATGGTTCTTTTCGGAGTTAAGAAGCCCGATTATCACCAGCCACCCGGCCCCCCAAAGCCCTGCCCATTTCCTCAAGGCAATATCTACTCGATTGGCAGCATGCGCCCTCATATTCGGGCTTATGCTTCGGATAGAAGGCGGGCGATAGTCAAAAAATATACTATGCGCACTCCAAT